>CAWVVS010000001.1:0-31786 GCA_963933655.1 uncultured Candidatus Thioglobus sp.
AGAAGCAAGTTCAGCCCATAATGCATCAGCACCACCAGCAAACTTAACAACGTAATCATCACTAAGACCAAGAGCGTCAATACGGTCAGGCATTAAATCACCGTGCCAGCTTTGTGGACCTTCTAACCAACGACCTTTACCACCTGAGTCTGCAGTTGCAAACACGTCTTTACAGTCTTTCAAAGCTTCCCAAGCAGGAAGTCCTGGGCATAGATTTTCATCAACAACCCATTGTGGAACACCCATTTCTTCAAGTGTTGCAGCTTCATGCGTACCAGCGTCAATTATGCCGCCTTTCGCCATTGCATTGTAGAACGATGCACCAAAGCTTGATTGCCAAACTTCGTGTGAAATCGTTACATCACCATTACGAATAGCTTCATATACGGCTTGAGAGTCAGCAGGAACATAAGAAACATTGTTTCCCATAGACTCAAAAATACCACCAATAACATAGGCCATTACCACTTGGCTTGACCAGTTATGTGTAGGGATTACAATTGGCGCACTCGAGTCAGCAGCAAGTGCTTGACCAGAAACAGAAGCCATTGACATCGTTAAAGCAGCAGCAGCCACTTTTGTCGAAAACTTTTTCATTTATTTCTCCTTTAAAGTTTGTTGTCTTTTCAATATTCTCAAAAGAGAGAAGCTTAACCAAGCCAACTTTATATGTGTTTTGTTTAGTAAAATTACCAAAAAAACACGCCTACAATCATAGATTTAGTTACATCTAAGTTTGTTCGTTTCCTGAGAACTCTACATTCTAACTCGAGTCTTCTCAGGGTCATAAAATGGAAAGCGCACAACTGTAGCTCCTAACCTTTTATGATGTCCATCTAATTTTCCAACTTCAACTTCGCATCCAATCTCGGATGCCGTCATTGACATTCGGCACAGTGCAATGTTCTTTTTAAGTATAGGCGAACGTGTTGCACTTGTAATATGCCCCACCTGTTGCTTTCCTATAAATACACCATCACCTGGCGTTGCAACTTCATTTTTATGTAATTCTAACCCAACAAGAGTCCTTTGTGGAGAATTCTTGCGAAGAATTAATGATTCTTTTCCAGAAAAATCCTCTTCTTTTGTCTTTAAGGGAACAGCAAAACCTATGCCCGCCTCAAATGGATCGGTTTGATCACAGAATTCATAGCCTGCAAAAATTAAACCAGCCTCAATACGCAACATGTCCAAAGCATTGAGTCCAACTGGGCAAATATTAAATTCTTCGCCGGCATCAGCAATTGCGTCCCAAACAGCTTCACAGTCTTTCGGATGAGCAAAAACCTCATAACCCAACTCGCCAGAATAGCCCGTACGAGATAGCATTATTGGAATACCAAATTCTCCACCAATGCGGGCAAAAGTGAAGCGAAACCATTTAAGCTCGTCAACAGTTGTTTGCGTTTTGGCGGTCCAAATGATTTTTCTTAAAGTTTCACGACTCTTGGGGCCTTGTACTGCGACATTCTGCAGTTGATCGGTTGATGATTTAACAAATGCATTCAAACCTTTTTCTTGGGCAATTTTACGCAAGTGTTTACCACCACTGCCACAACCACCTACCCAGCGAAAGTTATTCTCACAAAGTCTAAATAAAGTACCGTCATCAATCATACAACCGTTTTCATAGCACATTGCTGTATAAACGACTTGGCCAATGGCCATTTTACGCACGTCTTTAGTGATCGCGTACTGACACAATACTTCAGCATCAGGGCCGTATATCTCAAACTTTCTTAAGGGTGATAAATCAATCATCGCAACACCTTCACGACACTGCCAATACTCTTTGATTTGACCCAAGTTAGTATAATCGAGAGCCAACCAGTAGCCATTATATTCTGTGAAGTTGCGCGTTAATTTAGATGTGTTGTTGTGAAATCCTGTCTCTTTAGTCATAGTCGGTATTGTTTGTGGATCGGGTCTAAAATCCATGCTTGAAGAAAAATTATTATCCGCATCATAAACTCTAATGTGAATATCTGTTGGGTTCCAGTTATTGGCTGGTGAGGTGTCATCAGGACATGCTGATGATACACAAACTAAATCGGTTACAGCACGAAGTAAAATAAAATCACCAGCTCTAGACCAAGAAACATCTGCATCCAAGGTGTGGCACTCTAAAACTTGTGTATTAAAAAAGAAATTAACAGCAACCCAATTTTTTCGGGCTTTAATACCATGATCATCGAGAGTTTTATTGAAATTTTCTGTGCAACTGATGTGCCCAGGATAACCACGATCATCATAATATTTTGCATTGCAAGCAAGACCAAACGTATCGTGCCTACAAACTGTATCACGAATCACCTCAACATAAGGCTCCGAATTCTGGTTGTAAAATTTATCATGAACACCAGGTGCTGGATAGCTCGACAACATCAAAGATCTTGTAACGGTTGGGTCAAGCATTGACTCGACACCATTCTTTAGCTTGTCAATAGAAAAGGCTTGGAAATCAGAACATTGCTGACCTTGAACATCCATAATTTGAATGTATTGGCCCGCTTTAACTGTATAAGATTTTGCAGAACTATGAGCAATTCTAAAATCTTGAAGTGGTTCAGCCAAAGGCTCAGGTAGGCGGTTATCCTTAGCTTTTGGATTCGCACGTGTGACATTAATAATAATTTCAGTTGGTGCAGATTGTTTGTCAATGGCCATTGGACCGCCTTTTGCATCAAAAACACATAAGGTATCTTGCTCAACATGAAAACTTTGTCTAGATTCAGCTGCACTGAGATTATCGAATAAATCAGCAATAACTGCTGTTGCAATGTCAATTTTATTAAGCTTAAGAATTGCCTTAAGCATGTTTGAAGACTCATCAGCTGATAGTGATGAATCATTTGCGTTCGGTTTGCTTGACCAATTTAGTGATTTGATTGCACACGCACCACTTTTGTCAAAGGCCCAAACACTACATTTTTGATCGCCTTCTACGTCGACAACTTCAACCTGATCTCCATTTTGAAGGTCGATTGAAACTGCTTCTCCACCGTGAATTTGATACGTTTCACACGCATCGGTGTAGGTAATTTCTGATACTCTCATTGTCAATAATTATTAAGGTCGGTAAAAATGATTTATATTTCATATTATTACAGAGACACAGTTTACTTTTATTTTCAACTGGATTTATCTCTTTTTATAGGTTGTTTCTTCTTATTTTTTTTGTTATTTTCATACACTATTGCAAATATTTTTATTATTTACTGTTATGGATTTAAATAAACTATTTAATTGCACGCAATAACAAAGTAAAAAAGTAGTTGTGTAAGCTTTATAGATCTTACATGGATTACATGTTGAATTCAGTAAATGTAAACACTTTTGATCACAATATCTGCACAACATTGCTAGCCCAATAGCAAAAAATATTGAATTTAATATCGGATCATTTCGCGTTTAATACCTACATCTGAAATCAAATATTCCAAACTCTTTGGCGGTAATTAATTTTATAAGAATTATGATTTGATAATGGTGTGTGCCTTAAAGTCCTGTATCTGAAAAATGTCAATCTTTAGGACCCTTAGCAAGAAGAAACACCTTAACAGTTGTATATCTGAGCTAGAGCTAGAACTTACTTGTCTTTGATGCAAAACGAATGTCTAATATGGATAATCTGCAATTGGGATTGAATATTGATGATTTATTAAATAGATTTTTTAGTTATAACAGCATCTCAGGGGGGAAGAGATGCTGCCAAACTAAGGGGATAGGAAGCTACTTAAACAAGTCAAGTAACTTCCGTATATTCCCTAAAACTTACTTACCTTTAAAACTTACGGTAAGCTGCGTTTAAGTCAACCATTGGATGGTTTTCAGACATTTGGAACTTAATCAACAGTTCGCGTGCAATCATGTCACGCTCTTGTTGGTTATTTGGAAGTGAAATTGTGTCAGGTATTGTAACCCAGCCGTTGACATTTCTATCAAAAACAGCCGCCTGATCGCCTTCATAACCCATGTGAACATCTTCCAACCAGTTAAGGTCTTTCCAACCCATTTTTTCAATATATTCTTGTAAAAATGGCGTGATAAACTTAAGGTCTGGAACTAGGTTTACATCATATCGATAACCGATATGTTGGCCTGTCATCTCTTCATGATCTTTGTTTACAGAGTCAATCTCAATAAACTTTTCTTCAGTATTACTCATGATATCTCCTATCTTAAAAACGTGTCATGTCTGGACGACCAACTGTGTGCTGTGAACCTGCGATAGGTACTTGTGCACAAGCTGAAGCTTCCATTGTTAAAGCAGCTAGATCTTCTGGCTCTAATGAGTGTACATTAGTCTTACCACAAGCACGAGCCATCATTTGACACTCAATTGCTAATGTATGTAAGAAGTTAAATACACGCTCAGCAGCTAGATCTGGGTCTAGACGCTTTCTTAGTTCAGGATCTTGCGTAGCAACACCAACCGTACAACGGCCAGTATGACAGTGATAGCATTCACCAGCTCTAACGCCCATTTCACCTTCGTAATCAGACTCTGCAGTTTCTCTGTTACAGTTAAGTGCCATCAATGCTGAGTGACCAATCGCTACTGCGTCTGCACCTAGTGCAATCGCTTTTGCTACGTCACCACCATTACGGATACCACCAGCGTAGATAAGGGTGATTTCACCACTCATACCAACATCTTCAATTGCCCTTCGTGCTTGACGAATCGCAGCAATACCTGGTATGCCAGTTTCTTCTGTTGCAAGGTGAGGACCCGCACCAGTACCACCTTCCATACCGTCGATGTAAATACTATCACAACCAGTTTTAGCAGCCATACGAACGTCGTCGTATACACGTGCAGCACCAAGTTTTAACTGAATTGGAATTTGACCGTCTGTCGCTTCACGAATTTCTTCGATTTTAAGCGCCAAATCATCCGGACCTAACCAGTCTGGGTGACGTGCTGGAGAGCGCTGGTCAATACCTGCTGGTAATGAACGCATTTCAGCTACTTGATCTGTTACTTTCTGACCCATTAAGTGACCACCAAGACCGACTTTACAACCTTGTCCAATGAAGAACTCGATTGCATCAGCAAGACGCAAGTGATTTGGGTTAAAGCCGTAACGTGATTGAATACACTGGTAGAACCATTTGCTTGAGTAACGACGCTCGTCTGGAATCATACCGCCTTCACCCGAACAAGTCGCTGTACCAGCCATCGTAGCACCACGTGCTAGGGCTGTTTTTGCTTCATAACTCAATGCACCAAAACTCATACCTGTAATATAGACTGGAATATCCAGCTCTAGAGGTACTTTAGCATTGGGGCCAATGATTGTTTTTGTTAAACACTTTTCTCTGTAACCCTCAATAATGAAACGGGTTAGAGTTCCTGGCATAAATGTCAAATCGTCCCAAGTTGGGATCTTTTTGAATAGAGAGAAACCTCTCATTCTGTATCGACCTAAGTCAGACTTGATATGAATATCATTCATGACCTCTTTAGGGAAGATAAAACTTGATCCTAAACGGGCTGTATCATCTACTTGATTGCTCATAATATTTCCTTTTTATAATTTAGTTAGATTAATGATTAAAGAGCGATCTTCTTCTCACTAGGCTCTAACTTATCGTAGTTCCAAAGCATCTTGCCTGAAACGTACTTGTTCATTTTCTCGGCGCCATTAGGAGATTTAATGCCGTACAAATCTAATTTAGAAGATAAGTAACGAACATCAAGCTCAGTCATTTCACCAGGAACACAGTCTATACCCAGCTCTTCAACTTCGCCGCCAACGTAAATTACGCCGTCGTACATTGAGTCACCTAAGTTTCTGCCAGCATCACCACAAACGATCATACGACCACGTTGCATCATGAAGCCAGAGAATGCGCCTGTGTTACCGCCAACGATAATCGTGCCACCTTTTTGGTCAATACCTGTACGTGCGCCAACACTTCCTCTACACACAAGGTCACCACCACGAATAGCAGCACCGAATGTAGAACCAGCATTCATTTCAATAAGAACAGTACCAGCCATCATGTTTTCTGCACACGACCAACCAACACGGCCTTTAATATGAACGTTTGGACCATCAATCAAACCACAACCAAAATAACCTAAGCTATCCGTAAAAGTAAGGTTTAAACGGTTTAGAATGCCAACACCAACACCGTGGCGGGACATTGGGTTGTCAACAGTAATACTGCCAACGCCACTTTCCATTAACTCTCTAATAGCAATATTGATTTCTCTAGGAGTCATCTCTAGTGCATCAATTGTTGCTGTCTTATCGGTATCCACTTCAAACGAGTTGAAATACGTTAAGTTTGAACTTTCGTCAACCGAGAAGAAACGTTGTTGAGTACGTCCTTTTAGAGACTCCTCGTGAAGTCCCATGTTATGAGACTTAGTGTCTTTTAATGTTGCCATACTTTTACCTCTCCATCATAAGGGTCAAATGTGTGAATTTGATGATCAAATAATTTTCTGATTGCAACTTCTTCAGAAGCTAGCGCAATCATATCATCGCCTTCATATACAACCATTGGTTTGGCAGCCATACAATCTTTCGCCATACCCAATTGGTCTTTCGTTGTTACTAAGTAAGTGAAAACACCGTCAAGGAAGTCAATAGAGTCCCTCATAGCTGTTTCCAAATCAACACCATCACTCATTTTATTTGCAAGATATACGGCAATTAATTCTGAGTCACAGTTGGATGAAAAACGGTTGCCTTTACGTTCAAGGTCACGTCTTTTAGTCCAGTAGTTGGTTAACTGACCATTGTGTACTACAGCAATGTCACTAAACGGGTACGCCCAGTATGGGTGAGCTGAACGAATATCAATATCCGACTCAGTCGCCATACGCGTATGGCCAATCGCGTGAGTGCCATCAAAGTTATCTAAACCGTATTGAGCAGATACAACGGATGCATCGCCAAGATCTTTGATTAACTCTAACGTGTTACCAACAGACAATATCTCAACACCTTCGATGTCTTCAATAAAGTCAGCAACTTTTTTCATGTCGCCAGAAAAGTCTATCTCATATCGAAGAGCATACTCGGTGACATTCTCTTTGTTAACAACCTTAACACCAGCTTCAGCTAAACGAGCGTCAACCAATGCAATACGCTCTGCAATTTCAGCATGAATGCTGTAACTGCCTTCCAATTCGATTGCTTCAGCAACCTTAAGACGCATGATTTGGTTTCCGTTGTCTTCACCGTAAACTGCATAACCAGTTGAATCCGGTCCTCTGTGCTTCAAAGCCTGCAACATTGATGTCATTTGTTTACCAATATTTTCAGACGCTCCGCCTTTTTTATGAATAATTCCTGCTATTCCACACATAAATAATACTCCTATGTAAAAATTGCCCGCCTATTGAGACGGGCACTTTAATTTAGTAACCTAAATGGCTCGTGCCCTATGGCAAGCAATCCAAGTAAGTTTCTAAGTCCCAATCTGTAACCGTATGGTTAAAGCGTTCCCACTCGTCTCTCTTGTAGTGTTCAAATACTGTGTACATCTCACCCGGCATTGCAGATTTAACTATTGGATCGTTGGCAAGTTCAGTTAACGCATCACCCAAAGTCATTGGCAATTTCTTAACTTCTTTACCCGCTTCCATCGCAGCATAAATGTTACGTTCTTCAGCTTCACCAGCGTCCATGTCTTTATCGATACCATCGCCCATCGCCATCAATAGTGCAGCACCCATTAAGTATGGGTTAACCATTGAGTCAACTGAGCGGTATTCGAAACGACCTGGCGCAGAAACACGCAAAGCACAAGTACGGTTTTGGTAACCCCAGTCAGCAAAAATTGGCGCCCAAAATCCTGTGTCCCAAAGACGACGGTAAGAGTTTACTGTCGATGAACCGATTGAAGTAAGTGCTGGTAAATGCGCAATAACGCCACCGATAGAGTTAAGGCCAATTGGTCCTGGCATTTTCTCATCAATTGATGGATCTGGCATAAATGTATTTTCACCACCTTCACGGTAAGTGAAACAACCCGGCATACCAGGCAACTCGCCTGTGTCGCCTGCAAGCTCTGGTTTAAATATCTCGTTACCGCCCTTCCATAAAGACATGTTATGGTGACAACCTGAAGCTGACACACCCATAAACGGCTTAGACATGAAGCAAGCGATTAAGCCAAACTCACGTGCAACTTGTGCACAAATTTGACGGTAAGTAGTTAAACGGTCAGCGTTACGTAATACATCGTCGAACTGTGTATTAAGCTCTAACTGGCCTGGAGCGTCTTCATGGTCACCTTGAATAATGTCAAGACCCATCTGCTCTGAATATTCAATTACTTTCATGAATACAGGGCGAAGCTCTTCAAACTGATCAATATGGTAGCAGCTTGGCTTAGTAACACCACCGTTAGGCATGCCATTTTCACCTTTCTTAAGCCACATCATTTCTGGCTCAGTACCGCAACGCATGTCTAGACCATGCTTGTCTTGGAATTCTCTGTGGATTCTGTGTAAGTTACCACGACAGTCTGACGTTAACGCCTGACCTGGGTTCTCACGCTCTTCACGGTTTCTGTAAAGTCTACAGAAGACACGCGCAACCCGTTTGTCCCATGGAAGTTGACAGAAAGTGTCTGGATCTGGAAGACCAACAAGCTCAGAAGCTTCTGGACCATAACCAATGTAGTCGCCGTGGCGGTCAATGTATAAGTTAGCTGTTGAACCGTATACCAACTGAAAACCTTTTTCAGCTAAGCGCTCCCAGTGACGTCCTGGAATACCTTTACCAACAATACGACCAGTAACTGATACAAATTGATAGTAAACGTAAGTAACGCCTAGAGCTTCGATTTTTCTTGCTACTTCTTTAACCAGCTCAGCTCTGCCTGGTTCGTTTACATGAAGTTCTAAATCTGTCATTTAATCTCTCCGAATAAATAAAAAATAATCTTTTACAAGATCAGTGCCCCCTCTGCTTTTATTCGGCCTATTTATTGAAAACAATAGAAAAAACCAAAACCGCATCAGTTAATCTGTAGATTAAAACTTGATACATCGATGAGTTAAAAGCCCATTGTTTGCGCTTACTCGTTGATATTATCTTTACTTCGCACCACAAATTGAAACGCAAGTATACGCTTACCATCATTCCATTGTCAATAAATTTTTTTGATTTTTAAGAAAATAAATGAAAATCAATTATTATTTCTGAAAGGCGCGTGATAACTGTACGAATATTCGCCAATTAATTCATGAAAAAGTTGAAACCACAAACAACGCTTAAACAGTCTCGCTGAAAAATAGAAAAAGCTAACTTAAGAATGACTAGAGCAGATAATCGCTAAGAATTGACACTCTTTGCTAAGAATTTTTTTGGGACCGTGTGGAGTTTCAGAATCAAAATATAAAGAATCCCCTTCTGAGAAATTGAACACCTTGGTTCCATAAAAATATTCCATAGTGCCTTTGAGCATATAAATAAATTCAACGCCATTATGTTGGAATTCTGGGAATTCATAATTACGATTGGTAATAGTAATTAGACAAGGCTCTACTTTTAAAGGACCACCCATTGTGTGTCCAAGTAGTTGGTAATGACGACCATCGTGAGTACCTGCACGCTCAATGGTGAGACCTTCGCCAGACTTGACAAAAGTAGGCTCGACATTTTTATCAAACTGCTTAAACAAAGAACTGATAGAAATATTCAAGGCATGGCAAATAAGTTGGATCGTTTTCAGTGAGGCACTAATTTGACCATTCTCAATTTTCGATAGCATGCTCGCCGAAAGTAAAGATTGCTTAGACAGTTGTTGCAAAGTAACGCCTGCACTTTTACGTACGCTTTTTACTTGTTTGCCAATCGACGCCTCTAATTGCTTATTGCTACCAAAACTAGGTAGCTCCTTGTCAATAATCGATACGCCTTTCTTTGGTGGGCTCATTGAGTTTTTTTTACCTAAAATCAAAAAAAATAACGCTGAGGAATAATGCGTTAACTTTCATCTTAACATATTATTTTAAGAAAAATCGATTACAAATTAAAATAATCTAAATATTTTTTACTGGTATACACAACAAAACAGCAACAACCAACGTAGTGTACAAGTTTGTTCTTTTATGGTGATGTAGATCTAAAGTTGAAAAAAACAGCCTTACCCGCAAAGGAAAGGTGTTGTCTTTATTTATTGTATTGAAACTTACACTCTTGTAAAAACAGGTGGAGTCAATGTTTACCGACCCCGACGCCCTCTTCTTATTTTAACAGGCAAGCTATCATCGCCAGCAAAAATAGCTCTTGAACCAGGGGACATCTCACCAACCGTGGATACAATATCTTGCAAACTAGGCTCGCCATTCTGTATATGTTCGTCCATTGCTTTTCTCATTGCACGGATATGCTCGAAGCTGGTGCCACAACAACCGCCGACTATTTTGGCTCCGGAGTTAAGTGCTAAATGAACATAGTGTGCCATCAATTCTTCGGTGCCAGTGTAGACTATTGAGCCTTCACGGTATTCAGGAATTCCACAATTAGCCTTTGCAATAACTGTTGTGCCTTCACTAACATTTCTATTGATGTCAGTAATCGTTGCCAATAAATCAGGTGCGCCAACACCACAATTTGCACCAAAGCCAACTAAGCCTAACTCTTGGGCGCGTTTGGCAAGATTAGCAGGCGTTATGCCCATCATTGTTTTACCGGCAGTATCAAAACTCATGGTGGCGCATATTGGTAAACCAAAATCTTTAATTGCATCAACAGCAGCCTCCAACTCCTCAATGGCGTACATGGTTTCTAGCCACAGAACATCAACACCTCCCTCAACCAAACCTTCGGCTTGAGCTTTAAAAGCATCCGTTGCCTCACGTGGCGTCATCAGTCCATGAGGCGCAATCATCTCACCTGTAGGCCCCATAGAGCCAGCGACTATCACCAATCTTTCAGCAGCATCTGCCACTTTTCTGCCAATAATTGCAGCAGCATTATTTAGCTCAAAAACTTGATTTTCAAACTTGTGCAATTTCAGACGAAAAGACGTTCCACCAAAACTGTTAGTTAAAAATAGATCCGAGCCCGCATCTACAAAACCCTGATGAAGGCAGCGAATTCTATCGACATGGTGCATGTTCCATGGCTCTGGAGCATCGCCTGTTTCTAGCCCCATGTCAAATAAATTTGTGCCTGTGGCACCATCAGCCAAGATATAGTCATTCTCATCAAGAATTTTTAAGAAGTTGTTCATAAATACTTTCCTAGTAATTACAATGTATGCACAAATCTAACAAAAGATTCGTTTAACTATAGTGCGTAGAAAATATGATACAGTGAAAATCCTTTTGTATCAGTGTTTATCAGTGTTTATCAAATATTGAATTGTGCAATATTTTTCATAAATATTTATCACAATAAAGGTATTTTTTTTCTTAACAGCTATATAATCAGTAACAAATAACCTGCTCACATATTGTGATTTTTTTGAAAACTCTTTTACTGTCTAAAATTCGCCCTAGCTTGGTACGAATTTTCTACAAAGGTTATTTGTCAATAAAACCTGTGTCTCCCAACTTTCTTTCCTCCATATTACTTAAATAATGAACAGCAATTCAAATGCACATCAAGATGTTATAGAGCGCTTTATTGCTTATGGCGAAAACAACTTTGAATCAAGCGCCCAGCACCCAGTTCTGGGCGACAGTCCGCAGCAGCTCGGCGTGCTTCGTTTGATTTATGCATACAGATTTTCTGGCCACCTTAGGGCAAAAATTGACCCTTTAAATCGACCAAGGCACCATTCAACACCACCATTTAAAATAACAGAATTTGGTTTATCAGATTCAGACTTAGACAAATCTTTCAACATGGGCTCTTATCAAGGCTCTAATTGCTTAACATTGCGTCAATTGGTAAATTCCCTAGAGCAAACCTATTGTGGTAGTCTTGGTGTAGAGTACATGCACATCCCCAACCTCAAGGAAAGACGCTGGATTCAACACCGCATTGAAACTTTGGACTCTCATCCAGAAAACAGTTCCCAATTTAAAAAATGGTTACTTCAACGTTTAACTGCTGCCGAAGTTTTTGAAAAGTTCCTTCACAATAAGTATGTTGGCCAAAAACGCTTTTCACTAGAGGGAAGTGATTCTTTAATTCCATTACTCAATGTATTAATTGAACACTCTGGTTCATATTCAATGAAGAGGATTTGTCTTGGTATGGCCCACCGAGGTAGACTTAATGTACTAATTAATATTATGGGTAAGCGTGCTGAGCATTTATATAAAGAATTTTCCGGCGAGCTTGATATCACATCAGACCAAACGGGCGATGTCAAATATCACCAAGGGTTTTCATCAGATATTGGCACATCTCACGATAAAGTTCATCTTGCTTTAATGTTTAACCCATCACATCTAGAATTGGTTAACCCAGTCATTGAAGGCTATACAAGATACTATCAAGAGGTTGCTGATGATATGAAGGGTGAAACAATTCTGCCTGTCCTCATTCACGGTGATGCTGCGTTCTCAGGACAAGGTATTGTGATGGAAACGCTTAATATGTCCCAATCCCGAGGATACAGCACCAAAGGCACTGTTCATATTATTATTAACAACCAAATTGGGTTTACTACTAGTAAGCAATACGATGCAAGGTCAACGGACTATTGTACAGACGTGGTAAAAATGGTTAACGCACCTGTGTTTCATGTCAATGCAGAAGATCTTGAGAAGGTTAGTTTTGTGACCCAGCTCGCACTTGATTATAGAATGCGCTATAAAAAAGATGTTGTTATTGACCTTATGTGTTATCGACGCCATGGCCACAATGAAGCTGACGAACCAGCTGTTACTCAACCCATGATGTATGAAACTATTCGCAATATGCCAACAACACGTGCACACTATGCTGAATCACTCATATCGCAGGGGGTTGTTACAAAAAAAGAAGCTGATGAAATGGTTATCGACTACCGAAAACGCCTGAAAGATGGTGAGCGAGTCGCCTACAATATCATACCACCAAAGCATAAACGCCATTGGAAAATCATCTGGGGGAAGTATTTTGATGCCAAGTGGACTGCGCCCTACGATTCTAAAATAACGCATCAGCAAATAAAGGATTTACACTCGAAACTGAAAGCTTTACCAGATGGTTTTGAGTTGCACCCAAGAGTAAAAAAAGTGATGCAAGATCGCCAAAAAATGGCGGATGGTGAAATTAATGCAGACTGGGGTTTTGCAGAAACTTTGGCCTATGCAAGTCTGGCCGTAACAGGCACTTCAATTCGCCTTTCAGGGCAAGATTGTGGTCGTGGTACTTTCTTCCATCGACACGCTGTACTTCATAATCAACTTTGTATTGAAGAGTACATTCCACTTCAAAATCTTAATGAGGATCAGGGAAGGGTGCAAGTTATTGACTCCATTCTCTCTGAAGAAGCAGCACTTGGTTTCGAATATGGCTATGCGACTGCCAACCCTGAGGCGTTGGTTTTGTGGGAGGCGCAATTTGGTGATTTCGTCAACGGCGCGCAAGCCATTATCGATCAATTTGTTGCCTCAGCCGAAGCTAAGTGGGGTCGCCTTTCAAACCTTGTAATGTTACTTCCTCATGGCCTTGAAGGACAGGGTCCAGAGCACTCATCTGGACGATTAGAGCGCTTTCTACAGCTATGTGCTGGACATAATATGCAGGTTTGCGTGCCAACAACAGCCTCGCAGATTTTCCATCTTTTAAGGCGACAAATATTAAGAGAGTTTCGCGCACCACTTATCATTATGACGCCGAAAAGCTTGCTAAGAAATCCACTTGCCGCCTCCCCTATGTATAAACTCACTGAAGAAAAATTTAGGAATGTTTATGAAGAGCAATACGACAACATCAAACCAAAAAAGGTAGATCGAATTGTGATGTGCAGTGGCAAAGTATTTTATGAATTACTAACCCGTCGACAAGATGATCAAATCAATAATGTGGCTATCTTGCGATTGGAACAACTCTACCCTTTCCCAGATGAAACACTCCACGCAGAACTTGATAAATTCCCTAACGCAAAAGAGCTGGTATGGTGCCAAGAGGAGCCAATTAATCAGGGCGCTTGGTACACTTCTCGACATAACTTTATGCACTGCACAAAGGAAGGGCAAACATTAGATGTTGTCGCAAGAGATCTTTACGCTGCACCCGCTGAGGGCAGTCTTAGACTTCACAATATTAACCAAAACTACGTAATTGAACAAGCTCTGGGTATCTTGCCCATTAAAAAGCGCTAGGAGACAGAAAATGTTAGAAATTAAAGTTCCAGTTTTACCGGAATCTATAAGTGAAGCCACTGTTGCCGTTTGGCATAAACAGCCTGGTGATCTTGTTCAAGTGGATGATGTTATTGTAGAAATTGAAACCGACAAAGTGGTGCTTGAGGTACCAGCTGAAGAGGCAGGTGTGTTCACTAAAATTATTGCGCAAGAGGGTGAAACTGTCGGCGCTCAGCAAGTCCTTGGAACAATGACTGAAGGCTCAGAAATTCAAGACAGTGAGCCCAGTGAATCTGAAACAGAAATAGAATCTGAAACTCAAGAAGACGCCCCGCAGGAATCTGCGCCACAAATTAAAAATGAAACCTCAGAATCTGAGACCGATGAAAAATCACCTGAATCACAACAGTCACCCAATAAAGAAACACTAGCAGCAACCCAAGTCAGCACACAGCAGCAATCAATGAAACCTTCGGGTAATCGAATGGAAGAACGTGTGCAAATGAGTCGCCTACGAAAAACCATTGCCACTAAGCTTCATTCAGCTACGCAAAATACTGCGATGCTAACAACTTTTAACGAAGTTGATATGTCAGCCATCCTCTCGATGAGAAAAAGCTATAAAGAAGCTTTTGAGAAGAAATATGGCGTCAAACTTGGTTTTATGTCATTCTTTGTTAAAGCTGCGGTTGAGGCTTTAAAGAAATATCCAACTGTCAATGCCCACCTTGATGGGGACGATATTGTCTATCACGGTTACTGTGATGTCTCTGTTGCAGTATCTTCAGACAGAGGCTTGGTTGTGCCGGTCTTGCGAGATGCGCATAAAATGGCTATGCACGATATTGAAAAAACCATTATCGATTACGCCGCAAGAGCGCAAGCTGGATCTTTGACCCTTGAAGAAATGATGGGTGGTACATTTACTATTTCTAACGGCGGAGTTTTTGGCTCTCTGTTATCAACACCTATTCTTAATTCACCCCAAAGTGCTATTTTAGGCATGCACAAAACTCAAGAAAGAGCTGTTGTCGTTGATGGTGAAATTATTGTTAGACCCATGATGTATTTGGCCCTATCTTACGATCATCGTATCATCGATGGCAGAGAAGCGGTGCAATTCCTTATCTCAATTAAAGATGCCTTAGAAGACCCCGCAAGACTGTTGCTTAAAGTTTAAAACAGTTTTATAATCCCCTCCAAAGTTCATAGCAACAAGGAGGGGTATGCAAACACTAAAATCTCAATTTGAGGCTGATGGCTTATTCTCACCCTTACGTCTTATGAGTACCGAGAAAGCTTTGTCTTATCGTCAATCACTCGAAAACATAGAGCAAAAGACTGGCTCGCTTCATTATCGATTCAAAATTCATACCGTTTTGTCAATGGCTTACGAGCTGGCAATCAATAAATCCTTACTTGACTGCGTTGAGACTTTATTGGGACCCAATATCCTGCTTTATAACGCCACATTTATTATTAAAGAGCCTCACTCAGATGCGCACGTCAGTTGGCATCAAGATCTCACTTATTGGGGTTTTAATGACGACAAACAAGTCTCTGCTTGGATAGCACTTTCTGATGCCACAGACGAGAACGGTTGCATGCATATGGTGCCGGGAAGTCATCGTAATGGTCAGCTACCTCACAGTATTACAGAAGATAGTAATAACGTGCTTTATCTTGGTCAAAAAGTTGAGGGAATTTCTGACAACCAATCTCGATGTGTATCTTTAAAAGCCGGGGAGGCTTCACTCCATCACGGATGGACGCTTCATACCTCTCATCCCAATAGAAGTGATGAGCGTCGCATTGGCTTAAACTTCAACTACATTAGCACCGATATGTTTCAAACCCAGACCGAAGAAGACTCTGCTACCCTAGTGCGAGGTGTCGATACCTACAACCACTTTAAAATCGATATACCGTCAACCGCTGTTTTTAATGAAAATGCCTGGGAAAAGCTACAAGAATCGAATGAACTCATTCGCCAAACATACAGCAAGATGAATCAAGCTTGAAAAATGATTAGACAATAAAAAAGGGCGGTATTTTCATACCGCCCTTTTTGTTTTACTTGTTACAGTTATTACTTATGATCATTGTAGTGATCTTGCTCGTTTTTAGAGCCAATGGCTAAAATAGCGACACAAACAACAACAGCGATCAGAGTCCATGTACCTTCTGAACCAATGCCAATATACATTGCACCGGTTACATCAGCCCATGAATCAAATGAAAATCCAAACATAATATATTCTCCTATATTAGATTATACGTCTTCAGAAACTGGGCTAGTCATACCTTCAGGGTATGCTTGCGCAGGAACTTTAACAACGTCAAGACCTTTAAGTTGAACTGCATCTGGAACACGTAACATGCCCATAGCTTTCAAAATTGCCGAAACGATGTAACCCGGTACAAGACCAAGCAAGATAAAGACTACAGAACCCACTAGCTGACCAGTAAATGTAATTACTGGTGTGCCTTCAGGTGCGTAAGCATCTAGCGCAGGGTAACCCGTTGCCATAACACCCAACATCAATACACCAAAGATACCAATGGTACCGTGTACTGTCACTGCGCCAACCGCATCATCAATACCTAACTTCTCTACAAAATCAGCACAAGGCTTAAGAATAACACCTGCAAGTGCAGAGATTATAATGATTTGAGATGGGAAGTAAATATCCAGACCAGAAGCAACTGAGATAATACCGGCTAGAGCGCCAGACATCATCCAGAAAGGGTCTCTTGTGAAAACCCAAGCGCCGATGATACCGCCAGAAACAGCCAGGACAATACCAAACGCAAGCGCAGATAACGTCATACGAGTACCGTAGATAGTTGTACCCGTTCCAGCCCAAGACCATGCCTCACCCGGAAGGATGATACAAGCCATAAGGAAGCCGAAGAAACCAACAATGATCAGCATTAAGCCAACTACTGTTAGTGGCATGTTGTGACCAACAATATCATTCGCTGAACCGTCTGCATTAAATTTACCAACACGAGGACCTAGGTTAAATAGGACACCTAAGGCGAAGAAACCAGCAACCGCATGCACAAGGCCTGCAGCACCGAAGTCATGAACACCCCATTCAGTAACCAACCAACCATCGGCATGCCAGCCCCAAGCGGCGGCAACTACCCATGCAAATGAACCCAATACAATAGCACAAACAACAAAACCAACCGTCTGTACACGCTCAATTAAAGCGCCCGACATGATGGATGCTGTTGTTGCAGCAAACAGAGCAAAAGCACCCCAGAATACACCCGATGCATTATCGGCGATATTTGGTCCCATGTACTGTGATGACTCACCCCATGGTAATGCAATAGCATTGGCATACTCAATACCAGAAATGGCCATATAGCCTTCTGATCCTGTGAAGCCAGTTGGTAAGGCCCAGTAGAACCACCAACCAAAGAAATAAAACGTGATGATTGTAAACGCGAACGCTAACAAGTTTTTGATACCTGAAGACAATGTGTTCTTCAAGCGGGTTTGGCCCATTTCATAGGCGAGGAAACCTGCATGAATAATCATCATCAGTGGTATCGTTAAAAAATAGTACGTCTCAGCAAACATCGTGTTTGTGAGTGCTGCCGATTGTGTAACCGCATCTAGATTAGCGGTCAATAGTGCAATTTGTTCTTCCAAAATGCTCTCCTTTAGTATTAAAAAAAATAACTTTTTTTCCTGGTAAGTAAATTTTTATACTCACCGAGCAAAAGTATATAGCATTAAGATCAAAGAAAACACCTTATATTTAACTTTTTTTTAATACAGAAGGTATTGTATGCAGAGTGTTTATTTTCAAGACAAATTTACATTTAACTGTTGATTTATTCGATTTTTAAGTACAAAAGTAGAGTTATCCAGATAAAACTAAAACTGACACTTTCTAAATTCAATTCATAGTCTTTAGGCCACTCTTGATGGCGTTCAGCTAATAAATTAACGCTATCAACAACAAACAACACCTCCTTATCTGTCATTAAATTACTCAAAAAGAATTCTAAATTTAGGTTGTTATCTTACGCTCTAACGCTCTAAAGCCAATCTATATCAGACAATCACTCATTTGTTTTGCAGTTCATCGCCTTTGCATGGTAAGCAACATGTTCGCCGATAAAGGATGAGATAAAGTGATAACTGTGGTCGTAACCTTCTTGCATTCTTAACTCCAGCGCTTGTGACGACTCTGCACAGGCTTTTGTAAAATTTCCGCTCAGAAGTTGACCTTCGTCATAAAATTCATCGGCAAGCCCTTGATCAATGAGAATATGGTCAATTTTTTGACCCGCCTTAACCAGCGCAGTCGCGTCGTATTTTTGCCATTCATCTTGATTATCGCCAAGATAAGCGCCAAAACAGCCCCGACCCCAATCACACTCCATCGGATTACAGATAGGTGCGAAAGCTGAAACAGAGCTGTATTTATCTGGATTTTTCAACGCACATATAAGTGCGCCATGACCACCCATTGAGTGACCAGAAATCGAGCGAATATTTGCAATTAAAGGCAACTTTGCCTCTAAAAGACTTGGTAGCTCATTAACGACATAGTCATACATTTGATAGTGATTCTTCCATTCACCCTCGGTGGCGTTAACATAAAAGCCAGCGCCTTGCCCTAAATCATAACGCTCGGACACATCTGGCACACTCTCACCTCTCGGGCTTGTATCTGGGAAAACTAAAGCAATTCCATGCTCAGCAGCGTATCGTTGCATGCCTGCTTTTGTACGAACATTGTCATCGCTACAAGTCAACCCTGATAACCAATACAATGTTGGCACTTTTGCGCTCTCGGCTTCTTGCGGTAAAAATACAGAAAAAGTCATCGTGCAGTGGCAAGTGCTAGATTCATGCTCATAACGGTTTAAATAGCCTGAAAATTCTTTTATCGATTCAATTAATTTCATAATGGTTAAAAAATAATGACTGAGCGAATGCTCTCACCGCTGTGCATTAAGTCAAAAGCTCTATTGATATCCTCTAGTGGCATGGTGTGAGTCACTAATGAGTCCAGTTCAATTTCACCACTCATGTATCGATCAACATAACCTGGCAGTTCACTACGCCCTTTCACACCACCAAAAGCTGTACCTTTCCAGGTTCGGCCAACCACAAGATTAAACGGTCTTGTTTCAATCGTTTGTCCACCACCGGCAACGCCAATAACAGTGGAAACACCCCAACCCATATGGGTGCATTCTAGCGCGTCACGCATGACGTGCGTATTGCCGATACACTCGAAAGAGTAATCGGGCCCTCCATCGAATGTGTCTTGCATATACTCAACAAAAGAACCGTTAACATTACTCGGATTGACAAAATCTGTCGCCCCTAATTGACGCGCAAATTCAAATTTATCGGGGTTAATATCGATTGCGATAATACGTTTTGCGCCCGCCATTACTGCGCCTTGAATGCATGAAAGCCCAATGCCGCCCAACCCAAATACTGCTACCGTTGAGCCAGCCTCTACTTTGGCAGTATTAAGTACTGCGCCAATACCGGTGGTCACACCACATCCAAGCAAGCACGCCTTGTCTAGTGGTGCTGCTGGGTTGATTTTTGCCAGAGCAATCTCTGGAACAACCGTGTACTCCGAAAAGGTAGAACAGCCCATATAGTGGAAGATGTCGCTACCTTTGTGTGAAAAGCGACGCGTGCCGTCGGGCATATATCCCGTCCAAACTGTACCAGCAATCGATTGACAAAGATTTGATTTAGTAGAAAGACAATACACGCATTCACCACACTCAGGAATGTAGAGAGGAATAACATGATCACCAACCTTAAGATTCTTAACGCCAGCACCCAATTCAACGACCTCGCAGCCACCCTCATGACCCAAGACGCACGGAAAAGAGCCCTCAGGATCGTCGCCAGAAAGAGTAAATGCATCGGTATGACAAACGCCAGATGCGTGCACCTTTAATAAGACCTCTCCGGCTTTTGGTCCCATAATGTCAATCTCTTCGATCGATAACGGTTGATTTGGCGCCCAAGCGACCGCTGCTTTCGTTTTCATGGATGTCTTCCTTGTGAATAATCAAAGTTACATAATAACGACATTTAACTCTCGCCGCCAAATAAATCTTTCTCTAGTGAGTGTGTTTATCGTCTAACTCGAGTAAATAAGGTGCGATAAACCCACGGTATTGTTCTCTTTTACTTTGTGGCAAATTCTGCCAACCACCAATTTCTCCACGGCAGTCTTGCGCGCCGCACAGGCATTGACTAGGGAAATGCGCAACGCAAAAGTTTTGCATTGCATAGTCAAAGGTTATTTCCTCTCCAGCTGTTAGGTCACGCATGGCAACATAATCGTGAGCACCAGTTTCATTGACTTGAATACCGCAATTCGGATTACAACAATGGTTTACAAAAGCCATCAAACCAACGGGAACAACAAAGGCATTCCGACCAATTTGAGAAGTGTGCACTGTGTTTACACCGAGAACCTCATCAATAGCGCCCCTCATCACAACCTGGCCCGCTTTAAAAGATTTTTTGCAAATAACGCCAGCGCCTCGATCATCTGAATTCTTCAACTCAAAATTATTGTCTTGGGAAGAGGTATTTACAACAATCATTCTAAAGATCTCTATTTAACTGCCATATTTGACAACAATTTGTTCGACAACATTACGAAATTGATCTTCATGAAACTCGGTAAATTCTTTGAGCGTACACAGGGTTTTTGAATCTTTTACTTTGTCAATAAAGACAACACCGTCCAAATGATCAAGCTCGTGTTGAAAAGTGCCAGCTGAAATACCCTTAACAATCATATCAATCCCACCGCCCTCTCTGTCCAATGCTTGCACACGTATTTCTGGGCAGCGCTCAACTTCGCCTCTCACATTCGGTACCGACAAGCAACCCTCGTAAACAGACAATTTCTCGTTTGATAGAAAAGTAATCACCGGATTAATTAGAACAATTAGCGGAATGTCAGGTTTGTAAGGGTAACGTGGATTTTTGTTGACTTCAATAACGCACACCCTAAGAGGTACGGCAATTTGCGTTGCTGCTAAGCCTGCACCATTAGCATGACGCATGGTTTCAATCAAATCATCAACCAGTTGTTGTGTTGCATTTGAGTTAATATCTTCAACCGTGATTTCTCTTGCTATTTCGCGCAGAGCAGGATTGCCGATTTCAATAATATTTCGAATCATGGATTTTCTATGGTTTGAGAATTAGAGGCTTCAACCCTCTTCTTCATCCTTATTATGTTGAGCTTTTTCAATCAATTTAAGTGCGGTGTTATAAAGCTCAAATGCACCAATATAGGCGTCTGCTCGATACTCCTCTGGAATCACAGCTAAGTGATCATCAAGATCCTGCATGGCGCGCTCAAGGGTATCTTCACAACCAAACATATCATGTTGTGCCAGCAGTTGTTTTGCTTCATCTCTAGTCATCGTTCAAAGGTTATTTAAGAATAATTAGAGATTATATTAACAGTTTAATTCCATTAGTAACAGAAAAATAACATACAATCAATAAGGGCAGTTTTGACAATCACTATCACAACACTCGCCCCGCTTAATGTGTTGCCACTTGCTAAAAATATAAAGCCCATCTTTTACTTCATAATCCACGTGCTCAAGATATTCAATCGCCTCGCCATGCTTTCGGTACGGCTCAGCAAGCAACAACATTTGCTCGATACCATTGGCTTTTATAAGAACATCAATTTGCTTATCAATCGCCTTGGATAAGCACGCAGGACACCGACAATCTTTATCAAAATCGAGCGGCATGATAGGCGGGAAAGACTTACACCAACAAATTCCCGTGCCTACGCCACATTTCAATACTTCACCACACACGGAACAAGGAGTTGATCTCATCAGGTTAATTCATTGTAAATAATGCAGATTTTTACATTATTAATCTCTTAAGGCAATCAAAATAATTAATTAAACCCTTTCACAATAATTCGAAAAATTTATTAAACAACCGTTGATTTTCTTTTTTGATATATTGAAAAGAAACCATAAATCACAAAACCCAAAGACAAAGCTTGTTGAATAGCTAAAATCGGCTTGTCTTGAATGTACATTAACATGCCAGCACTTACATTCATCAACATAAAAAACAACCAACCATAAGGGTTATTTTTTGCTAATAAATAACTACCAAGCAAGAAACCAATCATGACACCTATTTCTAAAATCTGGCTAAGTGTGTTAATTCCACCGTACTCGAATAAGCTATAACTCACACCAATCACAATAAATGCGTAAGTAGAGAATCGGGCTAGAAACTCAAGAAATTTATTCTTTTTTTCATTATTGTTAATAACATTGTACAACCCAAGCAACATAGCAGGAACGCCACCTATTTCAATGGACGCAGCGATCCAATTATGATTGCCAATTAATATAATCGCCCAAGCTGGTACACCTAAAATATATACAATCCAGCCCATTGCTTTAAGCTTTCTTTTTAAAACGGGTTTGGTGCGCTCAGCAGTTGAAAAAAATACTTTGTTTAACAAGTAAAAGGAGCCAGCCCAAATTTGTAATAAAAGATCCATAATTATTATTTTATTGCAGTTTGCCCGCGTTGCACTTCAGAGAAAATAAAGGGGTAAATAATACCGATTATGACATTTATATTGCCACAATTTGATGGATCAATTATAAAGAAAATATTGGAAAAAATCGAAATGCCTTTCAAAACAGCTCTAAAAGAACTGGGAAAGAGTCACCCTTCCCAAAAAAGACCTAAATTTACTCATTTTCAAGCGAAAAACATTGATTTAGAGTGGTTTTAAACACTAAATTTGCAATGTTTTGATAGGAGTTTGAAAATTTCGGATATTTTGCAAATGAAACAATTAAGCCGATAACTCCTTATAAGTTTCAGTAAATGCAACAATCGCTTTGTCTAAATCATCCTTAGTATGAGCAGCTGAGATTTGGGTGCGAATTCTGGCCTTACCTTGAGCAACCACAGGGAAGAAAAAACCAATTGCAAAAATACCGCGCTCAAGTAGCTTCTTACTCATTGTTTGCGCCAATTTAGCATCACCCAACATCACCGGCACAATTGGATGATCGCCATCGTCAACATCAAAACCTGCCTCTTGCATTCCTTTGCGAAAATAATGGGTATTGGCTTCTAGGCGATCTCTGAGCTCGGTAGAACGGACAAGCATTTCCAACACTTTAAGAGAGGCCGCACAAATAGAAGGCGCTACTGTATTCGAGAATAAATAAGGTCGAGATCTTTGTCTCAACATATCAATAATTTCTTTTCGCCCAGAGGTGTAGCCACCGGAACCGCCGCCCAACGCTTTACCAAAAGTACCAGTAATAATATCAACACGATCCATCACATTGCAATACTCATGAACACCACGACCACCTTTACCCATAAAACCCACTGCATGGCAATCATCGTGATGAATCATGGCATCATATTTATCAGCCAAATCACAGATCTTATCCAACTGAGCTATTGTGCCATCCATTGAGAAAACACCATCTGTAGTAATCAAAATGCGCCTTGCACCGCCTTCTTTGGCTTCAATTAATTTGGCCTCGAGATCGGCCATGTTGTTATTTTTATAGCGGTAACGCGCTGCTTTGCAGAGACGAACGCCATCGATAATCGAGGCGTGGTTTAGCTCGTCAGAAATAACTGCATCCTCTTTGCTGAGGATGGTTTCGAACAAGCCAGTATTTGCATCAAAGCAAGCGGCATAAAGAATGGTATCTTCCATGCCCAAAAATTCAGTCACTTTACTTTCAAGCGTTTTGTGAATACTCTGTGTGCCACAGATAAAACGTACCGATGAAAGACCAAAACCCCAATCACTATAACTATCTTTTGCTGCTTGAATAACCTCGGGATTGTTGGCAAGACCAAGATAATTATTGGCGCACATGTTGATAACTTCTGAGCCATCCTCAAGAGAGATGTGGTTATTTTGATCGGACGCGAGAACGCGTTCAGTTTTCCACAGACCTGCAGCCTCAATCTCAGCCAAATCTTTTTGTAGGTCTTTTTTTGCGCTTTTAAAACTCATAGTAGTCTTCTTTGGATTCAACTTCCCAATTTAGAATGACCTTGCCCGATTGTCCTGAACGCATTACATCAAAGGCTTTTTGGAAATCTGTGTAGTGATAATGATGGGTAATAATCTTATCCAAAGGCAAGCCGCTTTGAACCATCATTGAGCCTTTATACCAAGTTTCAAAAATTTCACGACCATAAATGCCTTTGATTAGCAGTCCTTTAAACACCACCAAATTCCAGTCAATAGCCGAGCCAGAAGGCATGATAGCCAGCATGGCAATCTTGCCGCCATTAATCATAAATTTAAGCATTTCACTAAACGCCTGAGGAGAGCCTGACATCTCCAAACCAACATCAAAACCTTCAAAAATACATAATTGATCTAGAAAGCCTTTGGAAATTTTTTCTTTGCTTACATTGAGAGGAATGGCTTTTGGAACAACTTCTCTTACAAGATTAAGACGATATTCGTTTAAGTCTGTAATAACAACATTACGCGCACCCGCGTGAACAGCAACCATTGCCGCCATAATTCCAATTGGACCAGCGCCGGTAATAAGTACGTCTTCACCCAACATGTCAAATGAAAGTGCTGTGTGCACAGCATTACCGAAAGGATCAAAACATGCAAGCAAGTCTGTCGAGATATCTTGTGTTGATCTGAATACATTTTCAGCAGGCACAGAAACATATTCTGCAAAAGCGCCATCTCGGTTAACGCCAATTCCAATGGTATTTGGGCAAAGGTGTTTACGTCCTCCAAGACAGTTACGACACCTGTTACAAACTACATGACCCTCTGCCGAGACAACATCGTCAACTTTTAAGCCCTTAACGCCGTCTCCCATATCTGCAATAACACCAGAAAACTCATGACCCGCCACCATGGGTGTTTGAATTGTTTTCTGAGCCCATTCGTCCCAATTATAAATATGGACATCGGTGCCACATATGGCTGACTTTTGTACTTTTATAAGAACATCATTACTTCCAACCTCTGGCATGGGCACATCTTCCAACCAAATGCCTTCTTCTGTACGACTTTTAACTAATGCTTTCATTGAGTAACTCCTTATTTGATGAGTCAAAATAAATATACCAAAAATGGTTGTTTACTTAAATATCGATTTTAATTAATGATACTTTGTACTTAGGATTAATTGTTAAGACATGTAGATAAAATTCAAATGCAAGTATCAATTGCTCATAAAAAAAACGAAAAAAAAACCCTTTATTGAGTGCCAAATTATTTATTTGTGTAAAAAAGTTGCATATTTATTAATTCTGTGTTAGAGTGGATTTGCAACACTCAGTTTTTCATTGATTTCAATATTTATCTTTGTCTCTCCCAGATAGTAAAATGAGGTATAACAATTTTTTGAGTGGTGCCGTTAATTGCAAAAATATATAGTATTTAATACTTTCTCCTTTAGAAAAGAAACTGCAATTAATCAACCCCGCATTGGCTCTCCTAATGCGGGGTATTTTTTTATTTGGCTTCTATGAAGAGTGTAACTGGTCGGGACGAGAGGATTTGAACCTCTGACCACTTGACCCCCAGTCAAGTACGCTACCAGACTGCGCTACGCCCCGAAAAAACAATATTTTACCTATAGAAAGAATTCTGAATTTACATTAAATGACTCAAACGGAGTGGCAAATTGGGCATTTCGAATCTTTGCTAATCTTAACTTTTCTAAAACTAAGGTCGAGAGCATCAATCAGCATTAGCTCACCACTGAGCTGTTCGCCGAGTGACAATATAACCTTGATAGCCTGCAATGCTTGCAAACTACCCAACAAACCAGCAACGGGCGCTAAAACACCATTTTCAACACAATTTTCTCTACCACCACCCTCTTCTGAGTAAAGGCATTGATAACATGGTTGGTCATTCTCATAGCCTTTGAAAACTGAGAGTTGACCCTCAAATCGAATAACCGCCGCTGAAACCAATGGTTTTTTATTATCAACACAGGCTTTATTAATGGCAAAACGGCTTTTGAAATTATCCGTGCCATCCAATATAACATCGGCTTGACTAACCAAACCACCAAGATTATCGTCACTCAGTTGTTTGACGACATCCACTTGAATGTTGGGATTAATGGCTAATAATTTTTCTTTGGCAGAATCAACCTTATCTTTACCAATATCAACTGTATGGTGAATAATTTGGCGCTGTAAATTAGAAATTTCCACTTGATCAAAATCAGCAATAATCAAGTGCCCAATTCCAGCCGCAGCTAAATACAAAGCACTTGGCGATCCAAGACCACCCATACCAATAATAAGCGCCGTTGAATTAATGAGCTTTTGCTGACCTTCAATATCAACCTGTGGCAACATAATCTGCCGAGAATATCGAAGGAGCTCTTGATCGTTCATATATTCAAGTCATTATTAAGATATTTGTTAATCTTGGGCAAGATAACCATTTGACAATAAGGTTGGTTTTGATTGTCGTTAAAATAATTTTGATGATAATCTTCAGCCACGTAGAAAATATCCAATGGACTGATTTCTGTCACCGCGCCCTTTATTGAATCAATTAACGATTGTGCAATCTCTCTTTGATCAGTATCAGTATAAAAAACCGCTGATCGATATTGAACCCCCGTATCACCACCCTGCCGGTTGAGGCTGGTTGGATCATGAACAACAAAAAAAACCTCAAGCAATTCGGCATAAGAAATTTGTGTTTCTTCAAACTCTATTTTCAAAACCTCGGCATGACCACTTCTACCTTCACAAATTTCTTGATAGGTTGGGTTTTTTGTAGAACCATTACAATAACCACTGGTCAGGTTTTGCACGCCATTCACACGTTGAAAAATTGCCTCAATGCACCAAAAACATCCACCGGAAAAATAAGCAGTTTGCATGTATGATAACCTCAAGAAACTCAAAAATACATAGTATATCCGATGATTGCCAATGAAGTTATTAATGCGCTTAAATCTGTTGCATCAGATGAACGCCGAAAAACAAATGAATGGTTTTTTAAAACCGGTAAAGGGCAATACGGTTATGGCGATCAATTTATCGGGGTACGCATGCCAGACTTACGCAAAGTTGCCAAACAATATCACCAATACATCTCTTTTGACAACATCTCAAAACTTTTGAAATCAACCATTCACGAGGTGCGTCTTTGTGGTCTAATTATTTTGGTGTATCAATTCCCAAAGGGTAATCAAGACAAAATTTATGAATTTTATTCAGCAAATTTTGCCTCAATTAATAATTGGGATTTGGTTGATAGTAGTGCACCCAATATTGTCGGCAACTATCTTCTAGACAAACCAGATCGGGCTGAAATTTTGCAAAATTATGCCCATTCGAAGAATCTCTGGATTCGTCGAATTTCGATTGTATCGACCTTAGCTTTTATCAGACAAAATCAATTTCAACAAACCATTGAGATTGGTAAGATTTTATTAAGTGATTCCCATGATCTAATCCACAAAGCTGTGGGTTGGATGCTTCGTGAAGTTTATAAACGCGATCAAAATTTAATCAAAAGCTTTTTGAAGCAAAACTACGCACAACTCCCCAGAACTACTTTAAGATATGCCATAGAGCGAATGGACAAGCAAGAAAGGCAGAGCTTCTTGAAGGGCAGGTTTGATGTATCAAATTAGTTTTTACGTACCAATACATGATGCTGAAAAGGTTAAATCTGCAATGTTTACAGCCGGCGCTGGGCGATTCAACAACTACAAACAGTGCGCTTGGCAAACTGAGGGAAAGGGTCAATTTATGCCAGTAGATGACGCACAACCAGCCATTGGCGAATTAGACAAGCTTGAGACTGTTTCTGAGTATAAAGTAGAAATGATGTGCTCTACTGACAGCCTAAGTGCTGTGATGAGTGCACTGAAAAAGGCACACCCTTACGAAGAGGCTGCCTACTGTGTAGTAAAAATGGAAACGATATGACTGAGAACTCCCAATCCAACAGTAATAATGGCTTAATACTCGCTTTGCTTGGGCTTTCCCTAGCCGCC
Source organism: uncultured Candidatus Thioglobus sp. (assembly GCA_963933655.1). Lineage (GTDB taxonomy): Bacteria > Pseudomonadota > Gammaproteobacteria > PS1 > Pseudothioglobaceae > Pseudothioglobus. Next base: position 28,289 of record CAWVVS010000001.1, read on the forward strand.
TTGGTATGGCTTTTCCTGCCTTTCTTACCCGCCCTTTTCTTATCTCTATTAATTTCAATAACCACGCACAAGCTTTTTCATCATTTGGTGCAGAAATATTCCATTCGACGTGCGGCACTTTCAATGACACTTGGGGTAACGTTTGTTTTAATCCTGCCTTTAAGCTATGTGATGCTTGTTAGTGGCATTGAGATTAGCGGTCTCATTCGCACACTGCAAGATAGTTTTCAAATTAACGAAATACGCAAACTTATCGATCAGACTATCATGGGTTTGCCGCTGTCCGAAAATATTAGGGAGATTGTAGATAGCGCCCTAAAAAATAATTTAGAGGGCATTTTAATAACCATTAAAAACTTTGGTGTTATGGTTCTTAAAAGTATCCTGACCCTCTCCAGTCAGTTTGTGTTTTTCATCATTATTACCATTTTCTCGCTTTACTATTTTTATGTTGACGGCAGCTCTATTGTCAAGAGAATCAGAGAAATATCACCATTGGAATCACACCTTAATGATATTTTGTTGCAGCAATTTTCGGGTTTAACTGTCACTCTTGTCAGTAGCGTGTTTCTTGTGTCCCTGTTGCAGGGGCTAGTGTTTTCAATCGGTGTGTCAATAATAGGCTACCCAGCGCTATTTTTTGGCGTTTCAATGGCACTGGCAAGCTTTATCCCCGTACTGGGAGGCTTGATTATCTGGCTACCATTAAGCCTATATTTATTTGCAACCGGTGAAACCACCAGCGCCTTTATCATTTTGTTTTTCGGCGCAATCTTGGCAGGTACCTTAATTGATAATTTTATTCGCCCAGTTATTATCAAAGCACTGTCCAGGGCAATGAACCACCGAAGCGCACTTGATCACACGCTCATTACCGTACTCTCTACTCTTGCTGGAATCATTCAATTTGGCATCTTAGGTTTATTCATTGGTCCCATCATCGCGGCAATGGCAATTACTATGCTTGATATTTATCAAATAAAATATCGCCAAAAATCCCAATAAGACATTCATATAAAAAATCACAAATCCGATGCTTAAAGAATTAAACGAATACATTATCGAGAGTGGCGCTTGTAACGACATCAGTCAATACGAAGATACTAAATACATCCAACTGCCAGACGAGCATCGCCAGAATATCGTTGATGCCATGAACAACGGTGAAGTGCCAACTAGAAAAGCCAGCGAATGTCCCGCCAAAAGATTGCTTTTACATTTTGCCAAAACCATGCTTTTTGTAAATAGTGATACCATTGACAACGATGCAGTTTATGACGTTTATTTAGCGCAGGGTTCTAATTTGGACGAAGACAATGATATTATCTATACCTCATTTTCCCTAGACAACGACTATCAGCCAAAATTAATTAGCCACAGTGGCTCTCAAGCTGATGACAAACAATTATGGGAAGATATTCACACAGCCATGCTAACACTTAGAGGCTTTATGAGTGCTATTTCTGAATAATAGCCGCCATCATTAATTCTGATAATATTAGTTAACAGTTCGCACCATCACTTGTGCCCTTTGGGTGTGTCTACTAAATCTTGTGAAAGCTTTATTTAAAGCCTTCTTGTGTTGCTTTCTTAAGTTTGGGTCCAGCCTTAAAGGTAACCACTTTTCTTGCTGAAATCATCACCTCTTCACCCGTTTTCGGATTTCTACCGGGACGTGCTGATTTTTCACGAAGAACAAAATTACCAAAACTTGACAACTTGACATTTTTATCTTTACCCAGTTGTAGTGTAATTTGATCAAAGAACTTATTGATCAAAACCAGTGCCTGAGTCTGAGTTAAATTGGTTTCTTTAACCAGTGCGTTTGCAATATCTTGTTTTGTTAGTGACATAAAAGTAAGTTGTTTATCTTAATTGAGCAGAAAACTCAGTTAGTAAATGGCTAAGTATTTTATCAACATTGTGATTTAATTGCTCGTCCGTTAACGTGGCCTCATTAGACTGATAACTCAAATTAAGCGCAATACTCTTTTTGCCAGACTCAATATGTTCGCCTTCATAGACATCAAAAATTCCTACATCGATTAAATGCTCTTGCTTAAGATTTTTAATTGCTGTAATAAGATCAGACGCTTGTATCTCTTTATTCAATACCAAAGCAATATCACGCTGTGAAGCTTGGAATGATGAGAAAGCTCTATAACTGGCAATCTCACCTTGCTGACACTCTGCCTGCACAAGCTCGAATAAATAAACTTTTGGTAGCGACAGTTTTTTCTGAATAATTGGAGATAATGCACCTAAGTAACCAATGATATTGCCATTTTTAACAATTTTTGCAGCTTGTCCAGCTTGCAGTGCCGGATGTTCTGACACTTCAAAAGTAACCTCTTGGGCTCTCAGTGAAAGCAAAGATTCAACATCTGCCTTGGCGTCAAAAAAGTCCAAAATTTTAGACTCACTCGCCCACTGAGCGCCGTGGCGATCGCCGCAAATAGCGCCGGCAATTTTCTGCACTTGATCAGCAGCAGAAATTCCGGCAAAACACAGGCCAGATTCAAAAAATCTCGCATTATGGTGACCACGGCGTTGGTTAGATTCAATCGTTTGCAATAGGCCGGGCCAGAGACATGAGCGCATGACAGACATGTCTTCAGAGATTGGATTGTTTAGTGTGATTTTCTTCGCACGAGGATCGATCAACTCCTGATACTCAGCTGAAATAAAGCTGTAAGTAATGACCTCTTGGTAGCCCCTATTAACCAAAGCTTGAGCAATGTCGTAAGCATCAACGCTTGCTTGAGAGGCAGAAGTAATATTGGCATCCAGTGTTAGACTTTTAACTGGCAAACGATCGTAACCATAGAGTCTTGCCAACTCTTCAATTAAATCAGCAACAATACGAATATCAAAGCGGAAACTCGGTGGCACAATTGTCCACGAGTTATCTGTTTTTTCCACAATATCAAAGTTAAGGGACTCAAATTTGGCTTCAATCCAATTTGGCTCCAGCTCAAAACCCAGCACTTTGGAAATCTTTTCTTGAGTGATTTTGATTGGCTTAATATCTGGCAACTGAGTATTATCAATACATTCGTTAATCTGTGAAGCTTCACCACCACAAATCGCCAAAACAAGCTCTGTTGCACGCTCTAGAGCAGGGTGTGCTAAGTTAAAGTCAACGCCTCGCTCAAATCTCAGTGATGACTCAGTGTGAAGCCCATAGGATCTTGCAACACCCGCCATCGAAACCGGCTCAAAAAATGCACTTTCAAGCAATATTTCGCTAGACTCTCTTTGAGTAGCTGTGGACATGCCACCCATCACACCTGCCATTGCAATAGCAGAATTTTCGTCTGCAATCACCAGTGTATCTTCTCTAAGACTTATTGTTTGCTCGTTTAATAACTCGAGTTTTTCACCTTTTTTCGCCAGTCTAACGTCAATACCACCGCTAATCTTTTGCAGATCAAAAGCATGCATTGGCTGACCTAGTTCTAATAAAACGTAGTTGGTAATATCAACTACAGGGGAATG
>CAWVVS010000002.1:0-28268 GCA_963933655.1 uncultured Candidatus Thioglobus sp.
TTGATGTTATTGAAAATGACAACATTCTTGAAAATGTAATCAACCAAAGCAACTACATCAAGTCACAATTCAGCCTGTCCCTTAAGGGGAATTCTGCAGTTAAAGAGATTCGCATCAAAGGTCTAATGATTGCTATTGAGCTTCATGTTGATTGCTCAACATTATTACAAAAATCACTTAATGACAAAATCTTAATCAATATCACCGGCAACTCCATTAGAATGTTACCACCGCTTATTATTAACAAAGATGAAGTGGATATTATGCTGGAAAAAGTAATCAAACTAATCAACAACGCGAGCGTGTGATGCCAAAACATTTTATTGATTTAGACGACCATTCTTTTGAAGAACTGCAAGGCATTATCGATGGTGCCATTGCACTTAAAAAATCCCATCTTTCAGGTGAGCTAAACGAATCTTTAAAAAACAAAACACTGGCAATGATTTTTGACAAATCATCCACTCGCACTCGCGTGTCTTTTGAGGCAGGCATGACTCAACTTGGCGGTCACTCTCTTTTTCTTTCTGACAAGGATATACAAATTGGGCGCGGTGAACCCATTACCGACAGTGCGATTGTCATTGGTTCAATGGTAGACGCTGTCATGCTTCGTGTCTCCTCCCATGAAGACATCTTAACTTTTGCAGCGCATACAAATAAACCTGTTATCAATGCTTTGTCAGACCAGTCTCACCCTTGCCAAATGCTGGCAGATTTAATGACGTATCAAGAGCATCGTGGCTCCATTAAAGGAAAAAAAGTTGTTTGGATTGGTGATGGCAACAATGTTTGCCAAACCTACATGCAGGCAGTCGATATTTTTGGCTTTGAATTGGTTATCTCCACGCCCAAGGGTTATGAGGTGGCGCCAAACTTTGTCAAAAAGTACCAAAATAATATCAGCTTCTGCTCCAATCCTGTTGAGGCCTCTGAAGCTGCCGACTTAATAGTAACTGATGTTTGGGCAAGCATGGGCATGGAATCAGAGCAAAAGGCGCGAGAATTGGCTTTTAAGGATTTTCAGGTAAACCCTCAGATGATGTCAGTTGCCAATGAAGATGCTATATTTATGCACTGCCTGCCAGCACACCGTGGTGAAGAAGTAAGTGCTGAGGTAATTGATGGCAAGCAAAGCGTCATTTGGGACGAAGCTGAAAATCGTTTACATGCTCAAAAAGCACTATTACTATATTTAATCAGTAATTAACAAACCCTCAGAGTGTTTACAAAATAGTAACGTGCTCTACTTTGCAATAATCTCAGTTAGTCCTGCTGAGCAAGTTTGAGTTTAGCTTCTTGGTAAAATTTAACGCCTCGCTCAATTTTATCGCGGCCTTTAGATTCGCGCCAACGATTGGTGTCTCTCAGAGAGTAAACACAGCCGCAATACTCCTGCTGATAAAACTCTTCTTTTTTTGAAAGCTCTAGCATTCTCGAAGACCCGCCTTTTTTGCGCCAATTAAAGTCCCAATAAGGAACATCATAAAGTGCGCCGGATCGATGACCACAACCATTGATTTGATTCATATCTTTCCATCGTGAAATACCTAAGGTGGATGATATTAGATCGTAACCATGTTCTTTGGCGTACTTCGCAGTGGCCTCAAATCTCATATCAAAACACGTTGTGCATCGAGAACCCCTCTCGGGCTCATTTTCCTGGCCTTTGGTTCGCTCAAACCATTCGCTCTTATCATAATCGCCGTCAATAATTGCCATGCCAAGTTTTTTTGCAAAACGGACGTTCTCTTCTTTACGAAGCTCATACTCATCCACAGGATGAATATTTGGGTTGTAGAAAAAAATAGTGGTTTCAATATTTGCGCTCGCCACTGCCTCCATGATTTCACCCGCACAAGGTGCACAACAAGAATGCAACAACAAGCGTTTCTCACCATTTGGTGGGCTAAGCTTTGGACGCTCATACGCATCAAGAGAGTAATCTACTTTAGACATTTTTTCATCTCTTTTAGTACCTCCCAAGCCTCTCTCTTTAGGCTAGGATTGCTGAGTATTTCTTGAGGATGGAAAGTTGTAAAAACACGATCTAAAGTTGATTGAAGATCCTTATCTGTGATCAGAATCGAATTTGCAGGATGATTCTCAATGACAGAAGAAAGTGTATTTTTTGTCGCGCAAACGCATTTAACCTCGGTCATAGGTAAACCGATAGCACCCAACATTTTTTCAAGTAAATTGTAACTTTGACCTGGCTGGCAAAAAGAATACTCTTTGCCAGTCTCGATCACTAAGCACTGAATAGGTGATGGCGTTGTTCTGTTGTTTTCATTTGTAACATAAAGGAAATCAGGAATACCTAGGGCTTTCAGATAGTCTTGTCTGACCTCGGGCATCATACTTGTGGATGTGCCCTTTCAACATGATCAATGACCTTATTAAGAGCATGAATGTAAGCTTTCGCAGAAGAAGTGATTATGTCAGTATCTACACCTTGACCGTTAACTATAACACCTTCGAGTTCTAAGCGCACATTCACTTCACCAAGTGCGTCTGTACCCTCTGTCACATTCGTGACTGAGTATAGTTGAAGAGTTGGTTCAATATCAACCATCGACAAAATCGCATGGAATGTTGCATCAACAGCACCGGATGTTTTAGCTGAGGCGCTCTTCTCTTTGCCATTGATTAAAAGAGAGACCTCGGCGGTGTTTTCTTCACCTGTTTCAGTGCATACTTTTAAAGAAAGTAGGCGAATCACTTCCGTGGATTCGGCTTGCGTTTCACCAACCAACGCTTGCAGGTCTTCATCAAATATATCGTGTTTTTTATCCGCTAAATCTTTAAACCTAGCAAAGGCGTCATTAAGAGTTGCTTCAGAGTCAAACTCAACACCCAGCTCGCCCAATCTTACTTTAAAGGCATTACGGCCAGAGTGTTTTCCAAGTACCAATTTATTGGCGTTCCAACCCACATCCTCTGCACGCATAATCTCATAAGTTTCGCGGTGTTTTAAGACACCATCTTGATGAATGCCCGCCTCATGTGCAAATGCATTGGCGCCTACAATAGCCTTGTTGGGCTGAACAACAAAACCAGTAATAGATGAAACCAATCTTGAGGCGGCAAGGATATGTTCGGCATTAATATTGGTGTCAAAATTGAAAATATCTTGTCTTGTTCGAATAGCCATGACTACCTCTTCTAGAGAAGTATTGCCTGCACGCTCACCCAAACCGTTAATCGTACACTCAATTTGTCTGGCACCATTTAATGCAGCTGAGAGTGAGTTTGATACGGCCAATCCAAGATCATTATGGCAATGCGCAGAGAAGATAGCTTTGTCAGAATTTGGAATGCGCTCAATCAATTGACGCATGGTTTCACCAAATTGATGTGGAATATTGTAGCCAACAGTATCAGGGATGTTAATTGTTGTTGCACCTGCATCAATCGTTGCTTCAATAATTCGGCACAAAAAATCAATGTCCGAGCGTCCTGCATCTTCTGGACTAAATTCAATATTGTTTGTATATTTAGTGGCGCGTTTGACTGAATGAATCGCTTGTGTCACTACTTCATCAGGCGTCATTTTCAACTTCATTTTCATATGAATGTCAGACGTTGCAATAAAGGTATGAATTCGTCCAGAATTTGCATTTTTTATCGCTTCACCAGCGCGGTCAATGTCTTTATCAAGTGCTCTAGCCAATGAGCAAACAGTAGAATCTTTTACTGCCTCAGCAACGGCTTTGACTGCATCAAAGTCACCCGGAGAGGCGATAGCAAAGCCAGCCTCGATAACATCAACACGCATTTTTTCCAAAATTTTAGCAATACGAACCTTCTCATCCTTAGTCATTGAGGCGCCGGGAGACTGCTCACCATCGCGAAGAGTTGTATCAAATATAATTAGTTTGTTGGACATTATCTTTTCCTTATCGTGGATCGGTTTTTTTTAGTTTTTTTTTAGTAGACTTTCGTCTACGGAGGAGGAGTATTTTTGCCTTACGGCAATAATCGTAACAACGCTGAGAGGCTGCCCACTGAAAGAAAAGTAAATAAGATGTTATCTATTCCCATGAAGCAGAATTATAAAGCAACTTAGAGAGGCTTGCTTCGCTTTTTCTGACGGCGCTTTTGTTGCAAACTCCACACGGTGAGTATTGGGCCAGAAAGCATATAAAGAAAGAAAAATATAAACAGCACTAAAAGTGGCTCATAAGCGATGATGATAAAAATTAATGTCGCCAATAATAGTAATTTAAATGAAGCTTTTCCTTTGAAATTCACTTCCTTAAAACTATGATAACGCACATTACTAACCATCAGTATTCCACATGCTACAGCGATTAACCAGCCAATAGCATTTTCACTTGCAACACTGAACCCAAGCTCATACCCTTGTCCGGGTAGCCATTCATATAAACCGATCATGCCCGCCAATACTGCCGCTGCTGCAGGTGATGGAAAACCTTGAAAATAACGCTTATCAGCGATACCAACTTGAGTATTAAAGCGAGCCAAACGGAGTGCTGCACAGGCGGCATATACGAAAGCTGCCATCCAGCCAATTTTTCCCATGCCTGATAAGGTCCATTGATAAACCAAAATAGCAGGAGCGACACCGAAAGATATTAAATCGGCCATTGAATCGTACTCAGCTCCAAAAGCTGTTTGGGTGTTGGTCATACGAGCCACACGGCCATCAAGAGCATCCCACAGCATAGCAAAGAAAATTGCCATTGCAGCAATTTCAAAATTACCTTTAATAGAAGCTATTACGGCATAAAAGCCGCAGAACAAGCCAAAAGTGGTGAGTATGCTGGGAAGCAAATAAACACCCCTTCTGGTTTTAATCTGATTTTCTGTCATGAGATCAATTATAAGCAGTTTTTAGTTTTTGAACTAATCAACCAGTTTATTTTTGGCGATCCAAGGCATCATTGCGCGAAGGCTCTCACCCACTTGCTCAATTTGATGCTTGCGCTGAACTTCACGACGCGCTGGCAAGTTGCTCACATTAGCAACAAACTCTTTAGTAAATGTACCGTCTTGAATTTCAGTCAATATTTTCTTCATCTCAGCCTTTGTTTCAGCAGTAACAATTCGAGGGCCACGTGTTACATCACCGTATTCAGCTGTGTTTGAAATTGAGTAGCGCATAGTAGCAATGCCGCCTTCATGTAACAAATCAACAATAAGTTTTAGCTCGTGTAAGCATTCAAAATATGCCATTTCAGGCTCGTAACCTGCTTCAACCAAGGTTTCAAAGCCCGCCTGGACTAGTGCTGTTGTACCACCACAAAGTACCGCTTGCTCGCCAAATAAATCCGTTTCAGTCTCTTCTTTAAAACTTGTTTCAAGAATACACGTGCGACCACCACCAATAGCCGAGGCGTATGAAAGAGCAACCTCTTTAGCATTGCCCGATATGTCTTGCTGGATAGCGATTAGATCTGGAATACCGCCGCCTTTAACAAACTCTGAACGAACAGTGTGCCCCGGTGCTTTAGGAGCGATCATAATAACATCCAAATCTGCTCTTGGTTTAATCAAGTCAAAGTGAATGTTTAAGCCGTGAGCAAAAGCCAATGTTGCACCTTGCTTTAAGTTTGGTTCAATGTTGTTAGAGTATATATCTGCTTGGAACTCGTCCGGTGCAAGCACCATAACAACGTCAGCCCAAGCGCTTGCATCCTCAACAGACATCACGCCCAAACCACTTTTCTCAGCTTTGACCGCTGATGGTGAGTCAACTCTTAGACCAACAACAACTTCAACGCCAGAATCTTTAAGATTGTTAGCGTGCGCATGTCCTTGCGAACCATAGCCAATAACGGCAACTTTCATGCCTGTTATGATTGAAAGGTTTGCGTCTTTATCGTAATATCTGTTCATTTTTTTCCTTATTCCTTAATTTTTAAATTACTGTTCTGCCTCTAGAAATTCCTGTCACACCCGTTCTAGAGACTTCCATTACTATTGCGAAATCAAGCGCATTTAAAAATGCGTTAATTTTTCTTGTTTTACCGGCAATCTCAATGGTGTAAGTTCTATCACTTACATCAACAATTTTGCAAGAAAAAATATCCACCAACTGCTTGACCTCAAGTTCATCTTTCTTCTTTACACACACCTTAACAAGCATCAGTTCACGCTCAACGTGATCTTGGTCGGTTAAATCAATCACTTTGACAACGTCAATCAACTTATTCAGTTGTTTGACAATTTGTTCTATGATGCGGTCATTGCCAGAACTAACGATTGTCATGCGTGACAATCCCGGATCATTGGTTTGGGCTACTGTAAGCGATTCAATGTTATAGCCGCGTGCAGAAAAAAGCCCTGCAACTCTTGAAAGAGCGCCGGCTTCATTTTCTAAAAGAACTGAAATAATATGTCTCATAATCTACATCCTACACAGCGTTGAAATCTGTTTCATTTTTTGAAACCATGTCATCACGACCTGCCAATAACATATCGGAATGACCGCCACCGGCAGGAATCATTGGAAAAACGTTTTCAGTTGGATCGGTCAAAATATCAAGAAAAACAGTTTTATCTGTTTGTGCAAAAGCCTCAATTAAGGCCGGCTTAAGATCCGCTTCTTTTTCAACACGAATACCAACGTGTCCGTAGCTTTCTGCTAATTTTACAAAATCAGGGAGCGCGTCCATATAGGACATTGCATAACGTTTTTCATAGAAAAATTCTTGCCACTGTCTAACCATGCCCAAATAACCGTTATTAAGGCAAACGATTTTAACTGGTGTGTTATATTGCAACATAGTGGAGAGCTCTTGCAACATCATTTGAATACTGCCCTCGCCCGTAACACAAGCTACATCTCTACTAGGATCTGCTAATTTGGCACCCATTGCTGCAGGCAAACCAAAGCCCATTGTGCCCAAACCACCAGAATTAATCCAGCGACGGGGTTCATCGAATTGATAATACTGGGCAGCCCACATTTGATGTTGACCCACATCAGAAGTTACAATGGCCTCGCCTTTTGTAACATCATACAGAGCTTCAATAACCGTTTGAGGCTTGATGACGCCTTCAACTTTCTTATAAGCCAGTGAATCAACACTCCGCCAATCATTAATTTGTGCCCACCATTTTGAGATATCTGCAAGATTAAGGTCTTTTAATTCAGTGGTTAATGCCGAGAGCACTTGACTAACTTGACCAACAATTGGTATATCAGCAATGACATTTTTTGAAATAGATGACGGATCAATATCAATATGAATAACTTTTGCGGTCGGGCAAAATTTAGCAAGATTTCCAGTAATACGGTCATCAAATCTAGCGCCGATTGCAACAACACAATCCGAACCATGCATCGCCATGTTGGCCTCATAATTTCCGTGCATGCCTAGCATCCCTAGGGATAATTCATCGGTACCCGGGAATGCACCCAATCCCATTAAAGTTTGGGTAATGGGGAAATTAAGGAGTCGCGTAAACTCACGTAGCTCTTTAGAAGCATTACCAATAACACTACCACCGCCCGAGTACAGAATTGGGCGACGAGATTTTGCAATTAACTGAGCAGCCTTTTTAATTTGACGATCACTGGCTTTAACGGTTGGCTTGTAAGAGCGAATATCAACAGTTTTAGGGTATGGTTCAGCTGCTATCTGGGCAATCGTAATATCTTTTGGAATATCGATTAATACAGGGCCAGGACGACCAGTGGTTGCAATGTGAAACGCTTTTTTCACTGTGTTTGCTATGTCTTTAATATCCTTAACCAGAAAGTTGTGTTTCACACAGGAGCGGGTAATACCAACAGCATCAACCTCTTGGAAAGCATCTCCACCAATCAGTGGTGATGGCACTTGTCCAGAGATAACAACCATGGGGATAGAATCCATATGGGCTGTTGCAATACCAGTAACAGCATTAGTAATACCAGGACCAGAAGTTACTAACACAACACCAGGCTTTCCACTCACTCTTGCGTAGCCATCGGCCGCGTGGGTAGCACCTTGCTCATGTCTTACCAATACGTGGTTGACTTTATCTTGGATTTCAAGTGCATCGTAAATATGCAAGACAGCGCCACCAGGGTAACCGAAGACGTATTCAACACCCTCGCTCTCTAAGCTATTTATCAGTATTTGCGCACCATTTAATTTCATGGTTGGTATCAATAATTAAAACTTTCTGATTATACCCAAAGACGCAGCGCTATAAAGCCCTTCATTGCTAGCTTTTTGCTCGATAAAAACAATTGAACAGGCGTTGTTTTTGCACTAAAAAATTACTTGCATAAACGAAGTGATTTGGCTGCAAAAAATTACCTAATTTGTTACACTAAAGGTCGTTTTGCCAATCTTCGGAGTAATAACTTATAGGTGATGACAGTTGATCGAAAGTCTCAACGCTATAAGCACCAGGTTGAGATAAGATTGCTGAGAGCAGCTGATCATTTAACATATGACCTGTTTTATAACCTTCGTAGTGACCAATTACATTACTACCCAAAAGGAATAAATCGCCGACAATATCTAGAATCTTATGCTTAACAAACTCATTGTGGTAGCGCATGCCATCCTCATTGAGAATATCGTCATCGGTCAGTGCGATAGCATTGTCAACACTCGCGCCTAAAGCAAGATTTTGTTTTTGCATCATTTCAACATCTTTCAAATAACCAAAAGTACGTGCTCTAGAAATTTCTTTTAAATACGACTGCTTAGCAAAATCAATTGATAATTTCTGCCCACTTTCCTTGACTTTCTTATGTTCAAAATCAATTTCAAGAGTTACTTTAAAACCATCGTATGGCTCAACTTGTGCCCACGATTGGCCATTTTCAACTCGAACCGTGTCTTTTATAACAATAAAACGTTTAGGCTCTTCTTGTTCTTCAATGCCTGCAGATTGTACTAAAAAAATAAACGGCGCAGAAGAGCCATCCATAATAGGCACCTCAAAGGAATCTAACTCCACCAAGACGTTATCAATACCTAGAGCAGATAATGCCGACATTAAATGCTCAACGGTCGAGACTTTAACACCCTGACTTTCAAGCCCTGTAGACAAAACCACCTCGTTAACAAAGGCACTGTGTGCATGAACTTGCTTGCCACCAGCATCCATTCTCTTAAAAACTACACCATGATTCACATCAGCGGGAATCAGCGCCAAGTTGACCATTTTTCCACTATGGATTCCGACCCCTCGCGCCCTAACCATTTTTTTTATCGTTCTCTGCTTAACCATGACCTAGAATTCACCAACTAATATATTTTTCATTTTACCCGCAAAGCCTACTTTTCCTTTCGTTTTTACGAGCGATTGTTGAGGTATATCTTCTTTATGAAGCAACAAACCAATGGCTCCACTATAGCGATAATCGCCAATAATCGACTCCAAACCCGAAACCATCGAGCGCTGCACTACGCCTTTTTTTACTCGCCTCGAAAAAAAACTCCTAACCAAATCCTCGCACCCAATTATCTCGGCACCACCTCCGCACAGAACAAATCCAGCCTTAAGATTAACTTCCAAATTTCGATGCTTTAAATCATTCTTAACTAAAGACAAAATAGTCACGTATGCCTCTTCAATGACTTCGGACAGGGTTAAGCTGGAGAGTTGGTGGGTGTCTTTATTGGTTGCTTGAACAAACTCAACAAGACGCTCTCCTCTAACAGTCGACGCTTTGGCACAGCCATGTCGCTCCTTTAAGCTTTGAGCCTCTTCGAAAGAAGTATCAAAAGCAAATGCAACTTCTTGAGTAATATCGTTTCCACCAACAGGAATAACTGCACTATAAACAATGCCGCCCTGCAGAAAAACTGAAAAATTAGTTACGCCTGCGCCAAAATCAAGCAAGCAAACACCAGCATCTTTATCTTCTTGTGTTAATAATGCTTGTGAAGTGGCAATCGAATCAAGCACAATAAAATCAACGCTGAGAGCACTCTGATTAAGGCTTTTTTCAACATTTTGCAGGCTTGAACTTGAAACAGTGACAATGTGTACTTCTGACTCCAAAACACTGGCCTCCATTTCAATAGGGTTTTCAATCACTAGAGTCTCATTTATAGTAAACTTTTTATTGATCACATGGAGTACTTCTTTATTGGTTGGTGTTGTAATGGCACGAGCTGACTCCAATACTTTGTAAATATCTGATTTTTCAACGATTTGATTGATAGGAATGCGGCCATTTCGATTGATACAAGTGAGATGCGTATCCGATAAATTTGCACGCACTAACACAATTTCACCATTAATACTTTTGTTGGCTTCTTCTATTGTCTTAGTGATGGCACGTGAGAGAGACGTAATGGAAGAAACATGACCTTTTCTAACACCTGAAGAGGGGCCAATACCGTGACCAATAAGTCGCAAAACATCGTCTTCTTTTTCGGCCACCAAGACAGCGATTTTATCGGTACCAATATCAATACTTGCAATAAAATCTATTCCGCTATTCATGATTTATTTTAAGATGAAATGAGTGAGTTTTAATGAATTTTACCTTAGTCCTTCTATATCGAAGAAGCCTATTGTACTAAATTTTAACAATATTTAACCATTCATTGAGATGATTCATTTCAACCGTCTTTCCACTGAGTAATCGACGAAATAATTTGGCATTTTTTTCACCATGATACAGGCCCAAAATATGCCTAGTCATTGACCTAATTGGCACACCTTTTTCACATTCATTTTGAATGTAGCTCATATACTTAATTAAGATATTTTCTCGATTTTTTAGTGACTTTTGTTCGCCATAAAATTGATGATCTATTTCTGCCAATAAATATGGCTGTTGATACGCCACTCTACCCAACATTACACCATCAACATCAGACAAATGTTGATCAATCTCAAACGCATTTTGCACGCCGCCGTTGATGCAAATAGTCAATTTCGGAAAATCTTGCTTTAATCGATAAACCCATGGGTAATTAAGCGGTGGAATGGTGCGATTTTCTTTCGGACTTAGTCCTTGCAACCATGCCTTTCTTGCATGAACAATAAACTGCTCACAACCATTATCAGCAATACGCTTGATGAACTCACTCAACTCAGCATAACTTTCCATCTCATCAACACCAATTCGACATTTAACCGTCACTGGAATATCGCAAGCCTCTATCATCTTCTCAACACAGGAGCCAACCAAATCTGGCTCTCTCATCAAGCAAGCGCCAAAACTTCCCGAAAGAACACGTTCGGACGGGCAACCCACATTAATATTAACAGCATCATAACCCCATTTCTCAGCAATTTCAGCGCATTCCGACATCTCGCCAACATCACTACCGCCCAGCTGTAGAACAAGTGGATGCTCTGTTGCGTTATAATCAAGCAGACGATGTTTATCGCCATTTAGAATGGCTTTGGCAGTAATCATTTCAGTATAGAGCTGAACTTTCTTACTTAACAATCGATAAAAATAACGACAATGCTTATCGGTCCAATCCATCATTGGCGCAACTGAAACTGTGTGTGCAGGAATCAAAGAGAAGAAATCAGATGGTTTAAGACAAAGTCAACACTTTGGGTGACAATTTCCTCTCGGGTGCCTTGAAAAGACTGTGTGCTTGTTGACAGGCTGCCTTTTACGGCAAAACCAAAGCAAACTGTGCCGATCGGCTTGTTTTCTGTGCCGCCAGTTGGCCCTGCAATACCAGTAATTGCCACAGCAATATCGGAGCCTGATTGCCTGATTGCACCCTTAACCATTGCAATAGCAACAGCTTCACTTACAGCGCCCTCAGTGGTAATAGTTTGAGGATCAACTTTAAGCATATCAATTTTGGCTTCATTACTATAAGCAATATAGCCACGGTCAAAGTAGCTTGATGCGCCTGAAACACTGGTTAAAGTGCTTGCCAAGGAGCCACCCGTGCATGACTCTGCGACAGATATTTTTAAATCTCTATCGATTAACAGCGTTGCTAGAATGTGGGTCTTCTCAATCATGGACACTATGCCAAGGCTTTATTGACAATTTCATACACGTCACTCGACAAATTCTGAAGTGAACAAATACGCTCAAGTTGATTGCGCTGTAACTTAGAATAGTTATGACTAAAACGTCGCCAGTGATTCAATGAGCTCACGAGTCTTGCAGCCATTTGCGGGTTGATCTTGTCCAACTCAACAACACTGTTGGCCATTAGTTGGTAACCTTCATCAGTGTGAAACTGAATATGATTTTGACTAAAAGCGCTGAGCACTGAACGCACTCGATTGGGGTTTGTTAGGCTAAAAAGTGAATGCTTCATTAGTACTTTCAATCGCTCAACATTCATTGTTGGAGACAAGCTTTGAACAGCAAACCACTTATCCATCACTTGTACATCGTCACAATATTGAGAATAGAATTCAGCAACAACCTCTTCACGATAAGGATTTTCCTTTGCAAGCAGAGCCTGCAGTGCACAGAGTTTATCACTCATGCAATTGGCTTTACTAAATTGCTCAAAGGCCAATTCAAATTCGCCGCCTTGCACAAGATAAGTCAAACACAAATTCTTCAAAGCCCTTTTACCTACTGATTCTGGTGAAAGCTCAAATGCCACACTATCACTTAACTTTATATAAGTGCTTAGTAATGCTGGCTTGAGAGTCACGAGCATCAATTGGATGGTGTTTTCACGCTTACGATGAAGCTCACCAATATCAATTTTAGTTACGCTTTGATGTAATATATTCTCGCTTGGCAAACTCAACATTTCCGAAAGCAAAGCGTAGTCACTTTCATTTTCAAGCAATTCTGCAAAGGCAGAAAACAGTTTTAGTTGTTGGGTATCTTCATTCATCAAAATACAATCAAGCCATAATTGTTGTGCATTATCCCAACGATTAAAGGCGTCGCTATCATTGATACAAAGGAATAATTTCTGCTCAAATGAAGCATTAGAATGAACACGGATAGGCGCAGAAAATCCTCTAAACCATGAAGCAATAGGCCTGGAATTAATATTACTAAATTCCAGTGTTTTTTGTAATTCATCAATCATAACAACATCGGTTGTTAATTCATTACCATAGTCATCCAGTAAACCAAAAGCATTAGGTATGCACAATGCACTGTCCTGATTGATTTGAACAAAGGTTGCACGGTAAGTTTTCGTTTGCTCGTCATATTCTTCGACGATTTCAACTTCAGGTGTGCCAGCGCGCGAATACCAATGCAGGAAGTGACTAAAATCATAATCATTAGCGTCTGCCATACTGGCAACAAAATCATCAATGGTGACAGCATCGCCGTCGTGTCGTTCGAAATATAGACGCATGCCTTTTTGAAAACCAACTTCACCGAGAATGGTGTGAATCATGCGAATCACTTCAGCACCTTTGTTGTATACAGTTGCGGTATAGAAGTTATTCATTTCAATGTAGGACTCAGGGCGCACTGGATGTGCCATAGGACCAGAATCTTCTGCAAATTGATAAGTCTTGAGTGCAACCACATCAGCAATCCTTTGAATGGATCTCGAACGAAGGTCGGAAGTAAACTCTTGATCTCTAAAAACCGTTAACCCCTCTTTCAAGCTGAGTTGAAACCAATCTCGACAAGTGACTCGGTTGCCCGTCCAATTATGAAAATATTCATGGCCAATGATTGATTCGATATTAATAAAGTCTTTGTCGGTTGTGGTTTCTTCATTCGCCAATACGCAGGCAGAATTAAAGATATTAAGACCTTTGTTTTCCATGGCCCCCATATTAAAATCATCAACCGCAACAATCATGTAAATGTCCAGATCATAAGACAACTTAAAGCGACTCTCTTCCCACTTAAATGCATTGATTAGGGAGGTCATTGCAAATTTGGTTTTGTGCATATTATGCGGCTCAACGTAGAGCCTTAAGTCCACTTCACGCCCCTCGGCAGTCGTGTATGAGTCTTGTAAATAATCGAGTTTTCCTGCTACTAGAGCAAAAAGATAACAAGGCTTGGGCGCAGGGTCATGCCACAATGCATGTGTTTTAGACTCTTCCAACAAGTTGCCGTTGCTAAGGAGTACTGGATACTCCTCACGATTGGCAGTGATTCGCGTAGTAAAGATGCTAAGCACATCGGGCCTGTCTAAATAATAAGTAATCTGTCTAAAACCCTCTGCTTCGCATTGTGTACAAAAATTGCCGCTGGATTGGTAAAGACCATTAAGACTGGTATTGGTCTCTGGATGAATGCGGTTATCAATCTCCAAAACAAAACGTTTAGGCAAATTAGACAATAAAAGACCGTTGTCTTTTAGCTCGTAATCTGCAGCACCTCCATCAATACTTACACAGAGTAGCTCAAGTGAAACACCGTCCAAAAATAATTCAGAAGATATGTTGTTAACATGAGGGTTTTGGTAAAACACAATGCGTGAAGAAACAGTCGTGCCATCATTGCCCAAATCAAAACTGAGTTCAGTTGTTTCGATAAGATAAGCACTTGGCGTATAGTCTTTGCGAAAAATCTCTTGTCGGTCTAAAGTAGAAATAACAAACCCCCTAATAATAATCTATAAAGCACAAATGGTAACATTCCCACCCTATCAACCAAACGAATAAACATCGTAATGGTTGCATAAGCAGTCAAGGCAGAAATCACAAAACCCAACAATAAACTAAGCCAGTCAATAGAGTTAGTGCTGGTGGCCAAATCTATTGTCATCAACAGGGTTGATAAAATGATAACGGGAATAGAAAGCAAAAAAGCAAACTTCAATGACAACTTGTACGACAAACCTAATAATAGAGCTGCAGTGATGGTAATGCCGGACCTTGAAGTGCCAGGCACTAGTGCGATGGCCTGAAAGAGGCCAATAATAATAACATCACGCCAAGTAATCATCTCCCTCAGTTTGTCTTTTTTACGATGAACCCAATCGGACAATCCCAACAACAAACCAAAAAATAAGGTTGCATAAGCCACCACTTCAATAGCTCTCAAGTTCAGCTCAATAAAATCTTTAAACAACAGACCTACCAAGCCAACAGGTATGGTGCCAAGTATAACGCCCCAGGCCAACATTGCATCCGCACTTAACTGTCTTGTTTTAAATGAACCGAAAAAATCATTAGACATCGAGTGCAAACTGCATCGGTAATAATAGACGACAGCACTGAGTGATCCAAGGTGCAGAACAACGTCAAACGCAAGTCCTTGATCTGGCCAATTAAAAAGTATTGACGGAAAAAGCAAGTGTGCAGAAGAGGAAATTGGCAAAAATTCAGTGAGGCCCTGAATAAGCGCGAGAGCAATGGTTTGGAGAATATCCATATATAATTTTTTTATTAACTAAAGCTTATTGACTAAGTTTTGTTCCTTAAACCCTTCCAATTTTACTGATTGTTTTTTTGTCAATGCCAACACTTTAAAACTTTCGCCCATCGCACTTGGTAAAACCAACTGCTTAACTTGTTGAGCCAGAATGCCACGTCTATCCAAATCTTTTTCATCTAGCAGGTATTGATCAATCCCTAGTGAAATCAAAAACATTGCCTGAGTGCAATACCCGACAATTGTAAAGCCGCTCTCTAAGGCTTGCTCTGCAACATCAGAAAAATTAACCGAGGTGGTAATGTCTTGTTTGCCAATATTCTCGAACGGGTTATCACTCGCCTTATGTTGATAATAACATCTAAGTGTTCCCTGGGTACGCTGCTCATGATGATACTCGCTACGCGCCATACCGTAATCAATAATCAATACTAGACCATCTCTCATCGTCTCGTAAAGTGATTCAATCCAAGCGATTGCCTGTTGATTAACTTCTGTCATGTAACCCTCGGTGCAATTGTTAGGTAAAGGCGTTAAAGGACTGCAGAATGGTATATTTTGTTGTTGCCACTGGAACAATCCCTTTTCGATAGAAACATCCAATTCAAAAAACTCACCCTGGTGAAAACGTACTCTTTTAGCTGGCATCGCATCCAACACTTCATTTGCAATAGCCACACCGGAAAAGTCACTTGGCAAACTACTGAGCCACTCAACACGTTCAATAAGTTCGGGCAAAACTCGAGAAATCGTTTCTTTTTGCTTTTGTTGTAATTGCCCACTAAGCTCTAAAATGTAGTATTTTTGAGGCAATGAATCAAGCCTAGCGAGCTCAAAAAGTATTTGCGCGGCGAGAGTGCCAGTGCCAGCACCAAACTCAAGAATGTTGCCGCCACCATTAATAATTGGTTCGCATTGTTTTGCTAGGCAATAACCAAATAGGTCAGAAGTTTCTGGTGCGGTAATAAAATCGCCTTGCTCGCCAAAAATGGCCTCACCACGACGATAATAACCGAGCGTAGGCGTGTAAAGCGCTAAATCCATAAAAGCATCAAAACCAATTGTGCCATTATTATCACGAATGGATTGCGCTATAATATCTTCAAGAGTCATAGGCAAAATATTTTATACGCACAAGGTCTCGTTTTTGTTTGAATAGTCAAATTGAAAAATAATTTCTTTACAGGTTCAGCTTAATAATGAGAACAGCATTGATCACAGGTGGTGCCGCAAGAATTGGCGCCGAAATTGCAAAAGCACTACATGATAATCGGTTTAATGTCATTATTCATTACAACGAATCAGAGCAAGAAGCAAAAGCTTTGTGCGACAAATTCAACAAAAAACGTCAAAATTCTGCACAAATAATTCATGCAAACTTGACCTTTGTTAATGATATAAATCAACTTGTAGAGTCAGTTGAAAACATTAATTTACTCGTAAATAATGCCTCTGTGTTCTATCCCACACCACTTGAAAACTGCACTACGAACGATTGGGACAATATCATGAATATCAATGTAAGAGCGCCTTTTCTACTATCTAAGGGTCTAAGTAAAAAACTTAAAGATACACAAGGATGCATTGTCAATATTGTTGACATTCATGCCGAACGCCCCTTAAAGAATTACGCGATTTACAACATCTCAAAAATGGGTGTTAAAACACTAACCAAAACTCTGGCCAAAGAGCTTGCACCGGACGTAAGAGTTTGCGGTGTTTCCCCAGGATCTATTCTTTGGCCAGAACAAAAAGCGAAACTTGAAACACACACAAAACAAACATTGATTGAACGTATCGCCCTAAAAAGACAAGGTTCACCTGCCGATATAGCTGAAGCTGTACTGTTCCTTGCTAACGCTAATTACATTACTGGCGAAGTGATTAATGTTGATGGAGGTCGAACCCTTCATCAGTAAAGTGGGTTGTTATTCAAAATTATGATATAATGCGGTCGTCGAATATTTGAATTCGACCAACAACAATTTTTTTTAATACTCCCTGATGACAATAATCAAAAACAATCAAGGGGTGTACTTTTTTGGGCTATTTGAAGCCACATACAGAACAAATTATTATTAGTTGATGACTCACATTATTAACACTTTTATTACCATTCAATACTCCCGTATTGAGCCTTTGTACGTGCTCGGTAGTCCTGATATTATAGGACTTTATCATGAATCACATTCTCATCAATGCAACTCACAAAGAGGAAATCCGAGTTGCAATCGTAAGGAATCAAAAACTCACTGACCTCAACATTGAAACCAGCCTTAATCAAAAAACAAAAGGCAATATTTATAAAGCAAAAATCTCTCGAGTAGAACAATCTCTTGAGGCAGCCTTTATAGATTACGGAAAAGAAAAGCATGGCTTTTTACCGTTTAAAGAGGTTTCAGAATTCTTCGCAAGTGGTGTAACACCAAAAGGCGATAAACTCACAATTAGCGACGTTCTTAAAGAAGGTCAAGAGATT
Source organism: uncultured Candidatus Thioglobus sp. (assembly GCA_963933655.1). Classification (GTDB taxonomy): domain Bacteria; phylum Pseudomonadota; class Gammaproteobacteria; order PS1; family Pseudothioglobaceae; genus Pseudothioglobus. The sequence continues at coordinate 17,706 of CAWVVS010000002.1, forward strand.
ATTGTCCAAGTTGAAAAAGAAGAGCGCAGTAACAAGGGTGCGGCTTTAAGCACTTACATCAATCTTGCTGGCGCCTATATGATTTTGACGCCAAACAATCCCAAAAGTGCTGGTATTTCACGCCAGGTTACCACTTCGGATCGTCAGGAATTAAAAGAATTACTGCCACAAATTCAATTGGCCAAACACTCTGGCTTAATTATTAGGACTGAAGGTGCAGGAAAATGCCTAGAAGAGCTCCAATGGGAGGTTGATCACCTTACTCAGTTATGGCGCTCAATTAGGACAGCCACCAAGAAACAATCTGACCCCTTCCTGATTTACCAAGAAAGCGATATTACCATTAGGACTATCCGTGACTACTTAAGGGAAGACACTGACAGCGTCATCGTTGATGATTTAGAAACCTACCAAAGCGTTAGAGAGTTTGTTGGCTTTGTCATGCCGCACTACCTTGACCGAATTAAATTATTCGACTCTTCAGAACACACATTGTTTGCCCATATGAGTATCGAAGCACAGGTTAAAAGTGTGTTTACACGTGAAGTTTCTCTAAAATCTGGCGCAACAGTTGTCTTTGATCCTACTGAAGCATTGACTGCAATTGATATTAACTCAGCAAGAGCAACTAAGGGTGCCAATATTGAAGAAACAGCCTATAAAACAAACCTTCATGCAGCGGCTGAAATTGCCGCACAAATTCAGCTCCGTGATATTGGTGGCTTGATTGTTATTGATTTCATTGATATGTCTAGCACAGAACACAGACAAGCGATTGAAAAAGCAATGGAAAAGGCAACTGCAAATGATCGTGCACGTGTTCAAATAGGTAATATCTCAAGATTCGGTTTACTAGAACTTTCACGCCAACGCCTGGAAAGTTCTGTCAGTGAATCGATTAGCAGAACCTGCTCTCAATGCAATGGTAGCGGATACACGCCAACAATACCAACGCTAGCGCTATCGATCATCAGACAGCTTGAAGATACCTGTAACAGCAGCAAGCAAACGGGTGGCTTTACTGTACAGTCAACCGTCGAAGTGATTACCTACATACTGAATGAAAAAAGACAGTTTATATTGGATATGGAAGCTAAGCACGGCATTAGAGTTACGCTACTACCAAATCAATATCTGCACTTCCCTGCGTTTAATATTACTAAACAGAAAGGTGTAATAAGATCACAACACAAGAGTTATCAAGGCATTTCAAAGCCACAAGACTCACTCGACTTCGGTTTGGTGGAAAAACCTGCTAAAGCAGTCATTACCATGAACCATCCAACAACTAAAAAACCTGAGAAGAAAGTTTCTTTTTTTGCTAAATTATTTAGCTTAAAAGAAAAAAATGAAACAAAAAAGTCACAAGGCAGACAGCAAAATCGAAATCAGAATCAGAATCGAAATCAGAATCGAAATCGAAATCGTAACCGCAATCAAAACCAAAACCAAAACCGCGGCAATCAGAACAAAGATAACGCCCAAGGTAAATCTGATAATCAAAACAGAGGTGGGAAATCGACTGAAAAACAAACCAATAGACCGACTCAAAACCAACCTAAAAAGCCAGTTGAGAGACAACAAAGTAAACCAATTGATGCGCCAGTTAACAAGCCGATCGACACTCAGGTCAACAAGCCAGTTGAGAGGCAAATTACTAAGTCTGTAGCAAAGCCAGTGACTCAACCAGCAGAGAGTCAAGCTAATAAGCCAGTTGAAAAGCCAGTGACTCAACCAGCAGAGAGTCAAGCTAATAAGCCAGTTGAAAAAACCGCCGCTAAGTCTATTGAGAAAACGAGCAGTACAACTGAATAATGGATAACTACGCTGTCTTTGGTAACCCAATTGAACACAGCTTATCGCCAACGATTCACACCCAATTTTCTGCGCAAACTGGGTGTGACATTAGTTACGCAAAAATCCTAGCAGAAAAAAATAGCTTTACTGAGTCTGTTCTTGATTTTATTTCTTCAGGTGGTAAAGGCTTTAATATAACAGTCCCATTTAAAATAGAAGCTTTTAAGCTTGCTAATCACCTCACAATTAATGCCAAAACAGCGGGCGCCGTCAACACCATTAAAATTCAAGACGGCGAACTCTATGGAGAAAATACGGATGGCAAGGGTCTTGTTAATGACCTTTGCAACAACCTAGGTCTATCGTTAGAAGGTAAAGACATTTTGATACTGGGCGCTGGTGGTGCTACCCAAGGCATTCTACTACCTTTACTAGAGAAAAAACCCGTCAGAATATTGGTTGCAAACAGAACAAAGTCCAAAGCTGAAAAACTGGCTATTGATTTTGCCAAACACGGTAAGGTTTGTGGTTTTGGTATGGATCAAATTAAAGCCAAACCTGTTGATATTATCATTAACGCGACCAGTGCCTCTTTATCGGGAGATGTGCCAGCGATACTACCAGGGGTAGCAGAAGGGGCTTTCTGTTACGATCTAATGTATGGTCGAAAAACGCCTTTTATGGATTGGGCCGAACAAAGTGGTGCTAGCGATGTTAGTGATGGCTTGGGGATGCTAGTTGAGCAAGCAGCAGAAGCGTATTATTTCTGGCGAGGTGTAATGCCTAAAACTGATGATGTGCTGTCGTCACTCAGGGAGACAATCGACTAACAACCCATTCGCCCTCTTTTCTTTTATAGATAAGACGATCATGAAGGCGATTTTCTCTACCCTGCCAAAACTCAATACTATCAGGTATAACACGATAACCACCCCAAAAATCTGGCAACGGCACTTCGCCTTTAGCAAACTTATTCTTTATAGATTCAAATTGAGTAAGCAACAAATTTCTTGAAGAAATACTTGAAGATTGTTGAGACGCCCAAGCACCTAACTGCGACTCTTTCGGTCTGGAAGCAAAATACTTAATTGACTCCAAAGTTGAAATTCTCTCTACCTTGCCCATAATTTTCACTTGTCGCTCCAAAGCAAGCCAAGGAAACAGTAAGGCTGCTTGTGCTCTCGTGCCCAACTGATGTGATTTTGTGGACTCATAATTGGTAAAAAAGACAAAGCCTTTTTCATCAAAAAACTTTAATAAAACTGTACGCACACCAATATTATTATCATCAGCTGTAGCTAAACTCATCGCACTCGGTTCAACTATACCTGCTTCTTTTGCTTGTGCAAACCACTGAGAAAATTGTACAATAGGACTGGCATCGAGTTCATCTCTACTCAAGCCACTTTGGCGAAACTCACGCCTGAGATGGGTTAAATCACCGGTCATTATATTTAAACTTAAAAAGGTAATAAATTGCTTTTTTTCGATTCAGTCAAATGCTGCGTAATCAAAGCTTTAACTGGCGGAAATTTATCGGCAAACTTGAGAACAAACCTTCGCACTTGTTTAGCAATTGCGTCGTCGTTAGTAAATAAGGCAACAACACCATTGGTGCCAAAAAACATCAATCGAGTAAGGTTAATCTGTTTTTTTTCAAAACGCGTAAGTACCTTAATTGCACCAATATCACCACCATGATCCAAGGCCTCATGAATACTTTCAGCAAGTATATTTTGCCCTCTCAGGCCCAAATTAAAGCCATGTGCCGTCACCGGATGCATGCCAACAGCAGCATCGCCAATAAGTGCGAATCGATTGGCTTTAAAACGCTGGGCATGAACACCGATCAACGGGTAAGAATGGCGTTTACCAATTTGCTTCATTGTGCCCAACTTGTTATTAAAACCCTTGGCCGCGAGCGCATTGAAATCATCTTCATTAAGGCTCAACATCTCATCCGCCTTATTGGCAGGAACAGTTAAAACCACCGATGAAACATTACCATTCATTGGTAGAAGTGCCAAAGTATGACCATAATTAAAACACTCTAGGGCGATGTGATTGTGCGGTTTTTCGTGAGTCATCCGAGTGGTAATCATCACCTTTGAAAAATCCTTCATTAATGACGGTATGCCCATCTTGCGGCGAATTGATGAAAATCTACTATCCGCAGCAACAACCAACTTAGATTCAATTGTGCGACCATCTGAAAGCTTAATTGTTGCAAGGCTGGCTGTCGTAGTAACATCTTCAACACTGATTTCATTAATGATTTCAATATGTTCAGCTTGTGTCGCGCGCTCAAAAAGAGCTTGTCTAATAAGTTGATTAGGCACTAGATAGCCTAGCGCATCAATGGATGATTTATTGGTATTAAAGCTTAATAACGATGGCGAATCACCATCAAAAACTTTGGCTTCTTTTAAGGGACTAACCTCGTCTTGGTCGATTAGCGACCAAACACCCAGCTCATTAAGTATTTTTCTAGATTGATGAGTCAGCGCAATTTCTCGACCATCCAGTTTTGGATTGGCAATAGTGCTCAATGGTGCTTTTTCCACCAAAAGCACTTTTAGTTTTGATTTTATCATTGAGCAGGCAAAGCTCAGACCCACAGGGCCACCACCAATAATGACGATATCGTAGTCCATCACATAGGAATGTCGTTATACACAGCGGTATTATAACGCTGTTTGTAACATTATTTATATTATGATTTCGTGCAATGACACAGCTTAAAGCAGTTTAAAAACTACTGAGAAGACTGTTGTGCTAGCTCTATTTGCCGGAGCCAATACCTGCTCTTTTCTATGTCTTTCTTAGTACCAATGCCCTGTTTGTACATGTTTGCCACTTTAAACTGAGAATTGATATGTCCCTTGCGTGCGGCAGCAATATAATATTTATACGCCTTGCTTTTGCTTATGGAAACGCCTTTGCCGTATTCATATAAATATGCTAATTTTACATAGGCATCCAAGTGGCCCATCTCGAGTGCTCTTGTATAGTATTTCTTAGCTTTAATATAGTCTTGAGAGACCCCCAAACCAGTTTCATACAATAAACCCAAACGATACACTGCCACAGTGTGATCATAGGCCGCCGCAAGCTTATACCACTGAACAGAGTTTTTATAGCCTGTTTTAACTCCCTTGCCATTCTCATAAAGAAAACCTAATTGAAACTGCGATTCGACATGACCTTCCTCTGCTAAGCGCTCAAACCATTGAAATGCTTTTTTGTAATCACCCTGCGCAAGATACGCAAGACCCTGCTCATATTGAGTGGGCTCGTTCTTTCCATTCATTGCTGCAACGTTATACCATTTTTTAGCCTCCTCTGAATTCCTATCAGTGCCTTCACCTTTATCATACATCTCAGCAAGATTATTCTGAGCATCTAGATGGTTTTGTAGTGCTGAGAGGTGAATTAAACCAAAAGCTCTTTTGAAATCGCGTTCAACGCCGATACCTAAATAATACATCGCTCCTAAATAATATTGTGCTTTTGGATGGGCCTCATCTGCAGCTTGTGTAAGGTATTCAATGCCCTTAGCATCATCTTGATCAACACCAACGCCTTCAATGTACATTATGCCAAGTGCAGTAACCGCATCCAAATCTTGGTTTTTAGCGGCGTGCTTAAAAGCAAGCAACGCTTTAGGATAACTCTGCTCAACACCGTCGCCATAAAAATAGGCCTTGCCTCGTTCGTACAAAGAAGAGTCTGCAGTAGTTATCAGGGATGTAAATAATAATAGTGCAGCAGCAATCATTCTCATGGGAAATGATTGTATACGAAATGCTTAGTGTCGAGATTTCATTATTGTTTAAATAATGACTGCACCAAGTGCTTTAGTTGTGGACGCCGGATTATGGTTTTCTAGATGAAAAAGAATGGTAGTCACGGTCAGATTTGAACTGACGACTTCCAGCATGTCATGCTGGCACTCTAACCAACTGAGTTACGCGACTGTAAAGGCGGCTATTATATACTTAGTCTAAAACCGAGCGAATAATTTTTTGGATATCGCTGGCTGCTTGATAACGATTTTCAGCGTTCTTAATTGGGCGACCCACAACAATATAATCCGAGCCACTTTTAAAAGCTGTCGCAACATCAACCACGCGTTTTTGATCATCATCATTAGCTACGGGTCTAATGCCTGGTGTTACTGCAATCAGCTTATTATCAACAAACTCACGTAAAAAAGGCACTTCGAGGCCAGAAGAAACAACGCCATCACAACCTGCTTCAAAAGCACGCTTGGCGCGAGAAATCACTAAATCCTGCACGTCGCAGTCAAAGCCTAGATCATCAAGATCACCTCTATCAAGACTAGTTAGTGCGGTCACCGCTAAAATTTTCAATTCGCCTTTTGTTTGCGCCGCTTTTTCCATTAAGGCCTGATTACCATGGATTGTCGCAAAAGTTGCGCCGTAATCACTAAGACGAGCAATGGTACGACCGACTGTCTCGGGCACATCGAAGAACTTTAAATCAACGAATACTTTTTTATCTTGCTGAATAAGCCAATTAAGGAGATCAAAGTATTGACCAGTCATTAACAATTCCATGCCAATTTTATAAAAATTAACACTGTCATCAAGCTCAGAAACTAAATTTTTTGCCTGATCAATCTCAGGAACGTCTAAGGCAAAAATCAATCGATCTTCAACTTTAATATCTTTCATATAATCTCAATAAATTTAACAAGAACACTCTAATACGCGGTAGAGACGATTGCGAATATGAAGCAAAAGTATACTTTGAATGATAATCAACCAGTTACATTAAGCAAATAAAAACTTGCTTAATTTAATAAGGGAATTTACTCAACCGAAGACAAAACTCAGACTAGTCAGCCATAATGACTGGGCTAACATTAACCTTAACCTTTATAGTATCTTCCGATGGTTTGTTTTTGGTTTTAAAAGTAAAAGCATGCCCATCATAATAATACTTGACTAGATAGTGACTTAAGCGGCGCTCAGATGTTCGCTGATATTTTATTTCACAAATTTCTTCAGAAACAATTTTTCGATTACCGGAATTTTCCAGTTCTTGATCATGCGCCAGTGAGGCGCCCAATACAGTTCCTGCAATTGTTAAGGCTTTTTTTCCATCACCTTTACCAAGTGCATTACCGAAAAGACCACCAAAAATACCACCTATTATTTCGTTAGTAGCACTGCCGTCCCCGCTTCTTACAGTAGTCTCTTTAATATAGCACTCTTTATAAGGCTCTTCAATGATGTAATCGTTAAATACTTTTTCTACCGAGACCACTTTGGCGTAATCAGAATAACTCCCTGCAAGAGAAAGCTGCGTACCTAATAATAACGGCAATAGAATTAATTTATTTATTTTCATCTCAAAAACTCCAAATTGTTCAACTTGTATAATAACGATTATATACTTATCATTAGCTTTAATCTATGACTTCTACAAGTCAAAATACGCTTTACTACACACACGATCCAATGTGTTCTTGGTGCTGGGCTTTTAAACCAACCTGGAAGAAAGTCCTGGATGAAATCGGCAATAAAGTTAATTACCGCTATTTGCTTGGTGGCCTTGCACCGGACAACAACACACCAATGGGTCTAGAGACACAAAACTATGTTCAGGCTAATTGGGAGAAAATCCAACAAGTTGTACCTGGTACTGAATTTAATTTTGACTTTTGGCGTTTGTGCGTGCCAAAGCGCTCTACTTATATAGCATGTCGTGCGGTTATTTGTGCGAGAAAACAACAGCCACGAGTAGAAAAATATTTTATAGAGGCAATTCAGAGGGCTTATTATCTTGAAGCAAAAAACCCTTCAAATGAAGACACCTTGATTAACATTGCCGAAAAACTAGGATTGGGAACAAAACAGTTTGCCGAGGATTTAAATTCGCCTGACGTACAAAATATTTTAGAAAAGGAAATAACCCTGTCACAATCCATTGGCATGGTGTCATTTCCCTCGCTAAAACTACTGAGTGGTGGTGTCATGTCAACGATTGAAATCGATTACAATAACGCCGAGTCCATTATTGCTCAAATTACCACTTAAATTCATTGAAATAATTAACAATAATTTATAATTTGCCTTTGTAGCTCAGCTGGATAGAGCACCCGCCTCCTAAGCGGGGGGTCGTGCGTTCGAATCGCGCCAAGGGCACCATAATCCCTCGATAAAACCCATCAATCAACAAATATGGGGTAGGTATAATATTACTCCAATATCATCAGCTAAACCAAGCCTATGTCTGGCAATTCAATCGGAAAACTATTCACCCTTACAACTGCCGGCGAAAGCCATGGTGAAGCCTTAATTGGCATTGTTGATGGCTGCCCACCAGGAATGAGCCTAAATGAAGCCGACTTACAAGGTGATTTAGACTTAAGAAAACCGGGCACCTCCCGTCATACAACACAACGCCGTGAAGAAGATAAAGTTAAAATTCTATCGGGAACCTTTGAAGGAATGACGACAGGCACGCCTATTGCACTCCTCATCCAAAACACCGATCAGCGTTCAAAAGACTATGGCAATATTGCCAACTCTTTTCGTCCAGGTCATGCAGACTACACTTACCAGCAAAAGTACGGCATAAGAGACTACCGTGGTGGTGGTCGCTCTTCAGCCCGAGAAACAGCAATGCGAGTCGCTGCTGGCGGCATTGCTAAAAAATACTTGCAAGAAAAATACGGTGTCGAAATTCGTGGCTATTTGCAACAATTAGGACCAATTACCTTTGAAAATTTTGACTGGCACGAAGTACACAACAATCCGTTTTTTTGTCCAGATGCTTCCAAAGTTAGTGAATTAGAAGATTATATGGATGCCTTAAGAAAATCAGGTGATTCTATTGGTGCACGTATTAATATTGTCGCCAGTGGTATGCCTGTTGGTCTTGGTGAACCAATTTTTGACCGATTGGAAGCTGATATAGCACATGCAATGATGAGTATTAATGCTGTCAAAGGCATTGAAATCGGTGCTGGCTTTAATGCCATCACTCAAAAAGGCTCAGAACACCGCGACTCACTAACTCCAGATGGCTTTACTTCAAACAATGCAGGTGGCACTCTCGGTGGTATTAGCTCAGGACAAGACTTACTGGTCTCTATTGCGCTCAAACCAACCTCCAGTTTGCGTCTGCCAGTGGAAAGTATTAATGTTAATGGCGAAGTCGACGAAGTTATTACCAAAGGTCGCCACGATCCGTGTATTGGTGTTCGTGCAACACCGATTGCTGAGGCTATGTTGGCCTTAACACTAATGGACCACGCACTACGCCACAGAGCGCAAAACTGTGATGTTAAATCATCAACTCCTGTTATCCCTGCTGCAAAAAACTAAACAGCATTCAAACTTAAAATAACCATGTTTAAATTGATTCACAAACGCGTTCCTAGCAACGCAAAGAATGATATTTTGTCCGGCTTAACGGTTGCACTCGCCCTAGTGCCTGAAGCGGTCGCTTTCGCCTTATTAGCAGGCGTCAATCCTCTGGTCGGCCTATATGCTGCTTTTACTATCGGTCTTATCACTTCCATTATTGGCGGTAGACCGGGCATGATCTCAGGAGCAACCGGTGCCATTGCCGTCGTTATTGGTACACTGATTGCTCAGCATGGTGTTGAATATTTATTTGCCGCAGTCGTGATGATGGGTGTGATTCAAATCTGCTTTGGACTGCTAAAAATGGGTAAGTTCATTCGCTTGGTGCCGCATCCTGTTTTTCTCGGTTTTGTTAATGGATTGGCGATGGTTATTTTCCTCGCACAAATTAAACAATTCAAAGTAGCTGACGAATGGATCAGCGGCACGCCTCTTATGATTATGCTCATCATCATGGTGATCACTATGATTGTTATTCAGTATCTACCAAAATTAACCCGTGCAATTCCTTCAACTTTGGCGGCAATTGTTATTGGCACAATTGCTGTATTGCTATTGGATTTGAATACACGAACGGTTGGTGACGTTGCCTCAATTGGTGGCGCCTTCCCGCCGTTTCATATGCCTAATGTGCCTTTTGATTTAGAGATGTTACAAATTGTCTTTCCTTATGCAATTGTGATGGCACTAGTTGGTTTAATTGAAAGCCTACTTACACTTAATTTAATTGACGACCTCACACAAACAACAGGACGACCAAATAAAGAATGTATAGGTCAAGGTGTGGCTAACACCGTAACGGGATTTTTTGGCGGCATGGGCGGTTGTGCCATGGTTGGTCAAAGTTTGATTAATATTAAATCCGGTGGTCGTGGCCGACTCTCGGGTATTGTTGCCGCTGTCGTGCTACTGTTCTTTATTCTTTTTCTTTCTGAGTATATTGAAATGATTCCGGTTGCGGTCCTGATTGGCGTCATGATGATGGTCGTTATTGGCACCTTCGAGTGGGGCTCGTTTCGCTTATTTGGCAAAATTCCACTACCGGACATTATTGTTGGTATTTCGGTTGCTGTTATCACGGTGTTGACAGACAATTTAGCTTTAGCAGTAATCGCTGGCGTTATTATGTCCGCCCTATCATTTGCTTGGGATTCGGCCAGCAAAATTCATGCAACGGAAGAAATAAGTAGCAACGGTGCTAAAATTTATAGACTCAAAGGCGCGCTATTTTTTGGCTCAATTGAGCACTTTCACGCCATTTTCTCGCCAAGTAATGACCCGGCAGAAGTTTTTATTGATTTTCAGGACTCACGTGTGATGGATCATTCAGCCATTCAAGCGGTTGACAAGCTGGCTGAGCGCTATC
>CAWVVS010000003.1:0-27035 GCA_963933655.1 uncultured Candidatus Thioglobus sp.
TGAAGCCGCCTTAGCCGCCGAACAAGCTTTAGCTCAGGAGCTCGCAGATTTTGAAACTGAACTGGCTGCCCAGCTTTTGGCTGATAATTTAGCAGCTTTCCAGGCTAAGATTGATGCAGAACGTGCCTTATCTGCTAAAAACCTAGCTTCTTTTCAAGCAAAACAAGCTGCTGAAAAAGAAATTGCAGAATTTGAAGCCGCCTTAGCCGCCGAACAAGCTTTAGCTCAGGAGCTCGCAGATTTTGAAGCTGAACTGGCAGCCTCTCTTGAATTAGATAAACAACATGCTGCAGAGCAAGTGGTATTGGATGAGATTGCTGCATTTGAAGCTGCGTTAGCTGCCGAAGAAGCATTGGCACAAGAGCTCACAGATTTTGAAGCTGAACTAGCCGCCTCTCTTGAATTAGACAAACAACAAGTTGCAGCATTAGCAGCTAAACTAGCAGCAGAGTTAGCAGCTTTTGAAGCTTATCACTCCTGCAAAGCTACGTTAAATTTATCTGATGCTAATATTGCTAAATTCAAAGCAGGGATTGCAGCAGGTAATTTGTACAATATAGGTCCACAAGTTTCAAACGGCACAAGTTTCACGCCTAGAAGATGGGATACATTCTTTTCTTGTCAAGAGCCAGATGACAGTTAAGATTAGATTATAGATAGTGCCAATAAAAAACCCGCATATGCGGGTTTTTTATTGGCTGATAAAACGGTTAAATTTCTAATAATGAGTTTTCTTTAGCGCCCAGTGCGCGATCTATTGAGCCCGTGTGTTCGTCGGTAATTTTTTGAATATTATCTTCCGCACTGCGTGCCTCGTCTTCTGATATTTCTTTTTCTTTTAGTAACTCGCGATAATCTGAAATTGCATCTCTGCGAATATTTCTAATGGCAATTTTTGCGTGTTCGGCCTCATCACGAACAACACGTACTAATTCTTTGCGACGTTCCTCTGTTAATGGTGGTAATGGGATGCGCATAATTAGCCCCATAGTTGTTGGGTTTAGCCCAAGATCAGAGCTTATAATTGCCTTTTCAATTGGTGCTACCATGTCTCTTTCCCAAGGAGAGACCTTGAGTGTTCTAGAATCTTCGGCACTGATATTCGAAACTTGACTAATAGGCACCATCGAGCCATAGTATTCAACTTGAATTTGTTCTAATAGAGAAGGATGGGCTCTGCCAGCTCGAATTTTACTAAAATTAGCTTCAAGTGCTGCAAAGGACTTGTTCATACGATCGTTTGCATCGTTATGAATTTCATTGATCATGATAAATCTCCAGATTGACTTACAGTTGTACCAACTGAGTGTCCGTTTAAAATATGTGAAAGGGTATTGGTATCATCTAGCATACTAAAAACGCAAATATTGATATTATGCTCTCTACAAAGAGCAAACGCAGCCGTATCCATCACAGCTAAGTTTTTTTCAATTGCCTCGTTAAAACTGAGACTATTATATTTTATTGCGTTTGGATTGGTAGTCGGGTCACTACAATAAATACCATCTACCTTGGTGGCTTTAAAAACAACATCAGCTTCTACTTCGATTGCTCTGAGTGCTGCGCCTGTGTCAGTGGTAAAACATGGATTTCCTGTGCCGGCTGAAAAAATAACCACTTGCCCATTAGACAAGGCTGCTTTGGCTTTTTTATGGTCAACGGGCTCGCATACACCACCACCAATAGGGAAGCCTGACATGACTATTGTGGATATTTGCTGCCTTTCAAAGGCATCAGAAATTGCTAATGCATTCATTACAGTTGCCAACATGCCTATGTGGTCCCCTGTGACACGGTTCATTCCAGCTTGAGCAAGGTTGGCACCACGAAAGATATTGCCACCACCGATTACAATGGCTACTTCTACACCTTGATCCAGTGCAGAGCGCACGATTGAAACCACTTTGTTTAGGGTTAGTGGATCAATGTTATTGTTTTCACTCGCTAAGGCTTCACCGCTTAGTTTAAGCAAGATTCGACGGTATGTGGGCATTAACTCAACGGATTCGTTACAAAATAGTGATTTTACACAAGGCGTGCGTATAATGAACCCTTTGTCCCTCAATAAAGCAGCTTGTTATTATGGATATGATCAGTATTCGCGGTGCTAAAGTTCACAATTTAAAGAACATTGATGTCACTCTTCCTAGGAATAAATTGGTTGTTATTACCGGCTTGTCTGGATCGGGTAAATCCTCATTGGCGTTTGACACTATTTATGCTGAAGGCCAAAGGCGATATGTTGAATCCTTGTCAGCTTACGCAAGACAGTTTCTCTCCTTAATGGAGAAGCCTGATGTTGATCATATTGAGGGCCTGTCTCCCGCAATTTCAATTGAGCAAAAGGCCACTTCACATAATCCTAGGTCGACGGTTGGAACAATCACTGAGATTTATGATTATCTGAGATTATTGTACGCCAGAGTTGGCAATCCAAAATGTCCAGAGCATCAAACCCTCCTCCAGTCTCAAACTATTTCACAAATGGTTGACAGTATTCTTGAATTGCCCGAGGGTGAGAAAATACTCATTCTTGCACCGATTGTGCAAAACCGTAAAGGAAGTCATAAAAAGTTATTGAGTGAATTATCCCATCAAGGATTTTTGAGGGCGAGAGTCGATGGAGAAATTCTCTATATGGAGGAGCTTAGTGACTTGGACGGCGCTAAATTTCATACGATAGAAATTGTGGTTGATCGATTAAAAGTTAGAGATGATATTTCTTCAAGATTATCCGAATCTCTTGAAACGGCAGTAAATATGAGTGCTGGTATAGCTAAAGTTGGACCTATGGAGGCTGATGTTGACTGGCATGAAATGACATTTTCCTCTAAATTTGCATGTGCACATTGTGGCTATTCTTTGAATGAGCTTGAGCCAAGATTGTTTTCTTTTAATAACCCTGTGGGCGCTTGCGAAGAGTGCGCAGGTCTTGGGATTAAAGAGGTTTTTGATGAGGAAAAAGTTGTCGCCAACCCAGAACTAAGCCTAGAAGATGGTGCGATTTATGGTTGGAGTAAACACAATGCCTACTTCTATCAAATGCTTTCTATAGTTGGTCGTCACTATGGTTTTGTGGTTGATAAGCCGTTCAATGAATTATCGTCAGAGCATCAACGTATTGTTCTTTTTGGTAGTGGCGATGATGAGATGGATTTCTCAAAAATTAAGGGTAGAAAGGGCTGGTCGAATAAGAAAAAACCTTTTGAAGGGGTTATTCCTAGAATGATTAGGCGCTATGCCGAAAGTGAAATTCGAACAGTCAGAGAGGAGTTGTCGAGGTACGTTGTTACTAGACCTTGCGCCACATGTAATGGTGATCGACTCAATACAGCTGCAAGAAATGTGTTCATTCGCGATCGGAATTTGTCCAACATTACCAAGCTCTCTATCGGACAAGCATTTGAGTTTTTCGATACATTGACACTCGAAGGTAAACGAGGGGAGATTGCCAGTAAGATTCTCAAAGAAATTATTCAGCGCCTACACTTTTTAATCAATGTTGGATTGGATTATCTATCGTTAGAGCGAAAAGCTAATACTCTTTCTGGCGGTGAGGCGCAAAGAATACGCCTTGCCTCACAGATCGGAGCTGGATTGATGGGCGTGTTGTATGTATTAGATGAGCCGTCGATTGGGCTTCATCAACGTGACAATCAGAAACTACTTGATACTCTGATCTATTTGAGAGACTTGGGCAATACGGTCATTGTTGTAGAGCACGATGAAGAGGCGATTAGACAAGCAGATTATGTAATTGATATAGGTCCTGGTGCAGGTGTGCACGGTGGTGAAATTATTGCTTGTGGCAGTCCTGAAGAGGTGATTGCAAACACAAACTCTTTAACCGGTGATTATCTTAGCGGTCGTCAAATGATACAAACGCCAAAAATAAGAAAAGTCGCAGAGCAGTGGCTTCGCATCTTTGGCGCAAGTGGTAATAATTTAAAAACGGTTGATTTGGAAATACCAGTCGGTGTACTCACCTGTATTACTGGCGTCTCTGGCTCTGGAAAATCTACTTTAATAAATAATACTTTGTACTTGCTGGCATCTAAAATTCTCAACAGAGCTCAGGTTGAGGTAGCACCTTATGAGCGCATAGAGGGTATGGATCTATTTGATAAAGTTGTTAGTATTGACCAAAGCCCTATTGGTAGAACGCCTAGGTCTAATCCTGCAACTTATACCGGTGTATTCACTCTGATTAGAGATTTGTTTGCCCAAACACTGGAGTCGAGATCAAGGGGTTATAAGTCGGGTCGTTTTAGTTTTAATGTTCAGGGTGGACGCTGTGAAGCTTGTAAAGGCGATGGATTAATCAAAGTTGAAATGCATTTTTTACCAGATATTTATGTATCTTGCGATGTCTGCTCTAGCCATCGTTACAATCGTGAGACATTAGAGATTGCATATAAGGGCAAGAGTATTGCAGAAGTTTTAGAAATGACCGTTGAGGATGCACTGGATTTTTTCCAAGCGATTCCAAAAATTTCGCAAAAATTACAAACTCTAGTGGATGTTGGTTTAACTTACATCACTTTAGGCCAAAATGCGACAACTTTGTCGGGTGGTGAAGCACAACGTGTGAAGTTGTCAAAAGAGCTCTCAAAAGCAGATACAGGTAAGACACTTTATATTTTGGATGAACCTACAACAGGCTTGCATTTTCATGATATCAGTCAACTGCTTAGCGTTATTATGCGCCTCAGGGATAGAAATAACACGATCGTCATTATAGAGCACAACCTAGATGTGATCAAAACAGCCGACTGGGTGGTTGATCTAGGTCCTGAAGGCGGAGACAAGGGCGGTGAGATTATTGCTTTTGGCACACCCGAAGATATTTGCCTCTCAGAAAGGTCTTTCACTGCAAAGTACCTTGAACAGCATCTTTAGAGTATTTTCTTATAATCGGTTAAAGTCAGATAGTAGCGATTTTCGCCATTAGATTTCTTAATTAAAACTGGTAGATAGTCATACTCCTCGGATAAATTAAGCGTCAGCTGTAATTCAGGACATTCGATTTTTATGGTTTGTAGTTTTTTACTACCGATTTCAATAATCTCGCCGCCCATGATGTTAAAGCTTTGAAGTTTGATGCCATCACTATTGGCGACTTGATAGGTAAAAACTTTTTGCAAGGGTTGTTTGCTTATATCTTGAGAAAGAACAAGATAAAGGTTGAGTTCATCAACCACTTTACCTGGGCCTGTTTTTAGATATTTGACTCCACCAATCATTGAAAAACTTTGGTCAACAAAGATATTTATTTCAAGATTTTTTTTAACAGAGTCGTCTTTTGTTTCCGTAAGCTCGTAGTTGCTACTAATAAGTTGTTTGTTAACTACTATGCCCGAACTCTTTTCAGTTCTAGAATAATTGAAAAGTGTACGCCAAAGAGGGCTAACTGAGGCATTGTTAGTGTAAATATACCGACTATCATCAGTCTCAAATTTAAAGTTGGCATTACCAACCTTTATACTGCCTAGCCCCAAGCTGGCATAAAAATCATAGTTGGCCTCATAAGAGCTTAGTGCATTTGAACTAAATGAATAAAACAACCCCAGACATAGGATGAGTATTTTTTTCATATTACTTGTCCATCCAGTGTTGCAGTTGTATCATTCAGAAGCTTTAATCGCCCTTGAGTATACCAGTGAATCGCTTTAGGGAATAATACATGCTCCTGCTTTAAAACCTTTTCTGCGAGGGTTTGAGCGGTATCTCCTGCATTGATTTCAACCTCCTTCTGTGCAACAACGGCGCCTCCATCAAGAGTTTTGGTAACAAAATGTACACTAGCACCATGCACAGAATCGTTTGCATCAAGGGCCTTCTGATGGGTATTTAATCCGGGATATTTTGGCAATAGAGAAGGGTGAATATTAAGCATTTTCCCTTGATATTTGTTGATGAATTCATCAGTCAAAATTCTCATAAATCCAGCAAGAATAACAATTTCTGGTTGGTGATCATCAATCAAACTCATAAGCGCCAAATCAAAATCTTGCCTTGAGTCAAATAGTTGGTGATCAATGACGCAGCTTTGGATATTGGCATCGGTGGCCCTTTTTAACCCATAAGCGCTAGGTTTGTTGCTAATAACACATTTTAATGAGAGGTTAATATCATCTGCATTGTCAATGATAGACTGTAAATTAGAGCCACCACCTGAGATAAGAACAACGCCATTCATCGCCTAGATTATAACTTGCTCACCAGTAGACTCAATGACTTCGCCGATAAGCCAAGCTGTTTCACCTAGTTCAGTGAGATTGTTAATAACGTTTACACTTGTGTTTTTAGAAACGATTAACACCATGCCAACACCACAATTTAAAACTCTATGCATTTCACTGGACTCAATATTTCCTTGATCTTGAATCCATTGAAATATTTTTGGCATTTGCCATGAATTTGCATCAAGCTTCGCTCCCATGCCTACCGGCAGAACTCTTGGAATATTTTCTAAAAGACCACCACCGGTAATGTGTGAAATAGCGTGCACTGTGTGGTTTTCAATTATAGAAAGGACTGATTTAACATAGATTTTTGTTGGCTCAATCAGTGCATTCAACTGCTCCTCACTAGCTTCTGAATCCTCTAGAACTTTGCGAATCAATGAGTAACCGTTAGAATGCGGGCCAGACGAGGCAAGAGCAATAATGTGATCGCCAGCTGAGACTTTGGAACCATCAATAATGTTATTTTTCTCGACAATACCAACACAAAATCCCGCCAAGTCGTACTCTTCTCCTTGGTACATGCCTGGCATTTCAGCGGTTTCACCGCCAATCAATGCGCAGCCGGATTGAATGCAACCTTCACCAATTCCTGAGATGACAGAAGTAGCAATATTGGTATTAAGGGAGCCTGTGGCGTAGTAATCAAGAAAAAATAACGGCTCTGCACCTTGAACAATGAGGTCATTGACGCACATTGCAACCAAGTCGATACCAATCGTATCGTGTTTATTGAGCATTTCTGCCACTTTAAGTTTGGTACCAACCCCATCAGTACCGGAAATTAAAACTGGATTTTTGTATTTATCAAGAGGGATTTCGAACATAGCGCCAAAGCCACCCAAACCAGCTAGAACGCCTGGGCGCATTGTAGATTTGGCAATCGGTTTTATTTTTTCTATGAGGTCATTACCTTTGGTAATATCAACACCAGCGTCCTTGTAAGTCAATGATGACATCTTGATTTTTCCGTATAATTAATGTTTAGAGATAAACGATTAGAAATCAACATATTTATGGGTTTTTCAATGCTTCCTAATGCGCTCTCAATCTTGCGCATTATTTTAACAGTTCCGATTGTTATAGCGCTATTAAAAGAGCAATATTTTTTGGTTATGGTATTGTTTTTTTCCGCCGGTGTTACCGATGCACTTGATGGTTGGCTTGCTAAGCAATTCTCGCTGCAATCAAGACTCGGATCGATACTCGATCCGATGGCAGATAAAATTCTACTGACTTGCACTTTTGTCACTCTATATTGGATTGACATATTACCTTTGTGGTTATTACTGCTTATTTTCTTCAGAGACCTTATTATTGTAGCAGCAACTGTGGGTTATTTTCTTGGTCAAGAAACAAGTGAAACCGAGCGACTGCAACCAACTTGGATTAGTAAACTAAACACGGTGTTACAAATTATTCTTGTGTTGTTTTTGGTATTAGCACAACTTCAAGATGGTCTTATTGTGTGGTTTGAAGTCGCATTTATTGTGGTTGCCACTTCTACCGCACTCAGTGGGGCGGACTATATGTGGTTATGGGTTAGGCAATTCATTCTGCAAGAAGCAAAGAAATGAACCAACTTGGGCTACCAATCTCTTTGAATGTTCAAATGTCACTAGCAAATTTTGTTGCTAATACGCAAATACAAAGCCTAATTGAAAGACTCTTTACTGCTGAATCTGGTGCTGAAATTTATGTGTACGGTACTTCTGGCAGTGGAAAAACTCACCTTTTACAAGGTGTAATTTTCAGAGTAATTGAACAAAATAAGAAAGCAGTGTTTATTGATTGTGCAGATGAAATTCCAGATTATTTAGTTGAAATAGTTGCCGATTTGGATTGGCTGAGTATTGATAATATTGATTGTATTGACGAGGCACAACAGCATTTATTGTTTGATTTATATAACCGCGCTCGACAATCTAGGGTCAATATTGTCGTCAGTGGGAATTCAACGCCAAGCGAGTTGAATATGATGAAAGACATAAAAACACGATTGAACTTGGCAACTGTGTTTCAGTTGGATGTACTCGACGACAAGCAGACTAAAGCTGTTCTCAAAAGTCAAATGAGCGAGCGAAATATGAGCATTGATGAAAAAATCTATGCATATTTATTCAAGCACTATTCTCGAGATATCAACAAATTGCTCGGAGCAATTGATCGTCTGGATGAAGCCTCAATGCAAGCAAAGCAAGGTATTAGCATCCCTCTGGCAAAGAAAATATTGGATATTTAGGTTATTAATTCAAAATTTTTCTTAATTGAGAATATTATAATAAAGCTTTCAAAGGGTTAGATCAATGGACTATTTTCCAATTTTTTTCAAAATCTCACAAAAACAATGCTTGGTTGTTGGTGGTGGAGATATTGCCCTTAGGAAGATACATTTACTATTAAGGGCTGGCGCCATTGTAGAATGTATAGCGCCAAATTTTTGTCAGTCCCTAGTTGAGTTATCTGAGGGCAATTCACTAACCTTGGCTAAAAAAATATTTGAAGAAGATGATATTAAACAACAGTCTCTTGTAATTGCAGCGACTGACGATACGGCGATCAATATTGTGGTTTCGAAGTTAGCGCATGATGCCAATATTCCAGTGAATGTTGTTGACGCTCCTGAACTCTCAAGTTATATTATGCCTTCAATTGTTGATAGGTCACCATTATTGATTGCGATTTCGTCGGGTGGAAAAGCACCCGTATTAGCGAGAATAATTAGGGCTAAGTTAGAGACCATCATTCCAGCTGCCTATGGCAAGCTCGCAGAAATAGCGGGTGAATACAGGCAACAAGTTAAAATTAAATTTACTAATATCAAAGACAGGCGGGCTTTTTGGGAATCTGTTTTTTCGGGTAATATTGCGGAAAAAGTTTTAATTGGTCGAATCAAAGAAGCTAAAGTTGATTTAGAGCGGAAATTAGAGAGCGCCAAAGCTTATGAACTAGGCGAAGTTTATTTGGTGGGTGCTGGCCCAGGTGATCCAGATCTGCTCACTTTTAAGGCACTGAGGTTAATGCAACAAGCAGATGTAGTGTTATATGATCGCTTGGTTTCAAAGGCGGTGATGGATCTGGTGAGGCGTGATGCTGAGCTGGTGTATGTTGGTAAAAAAGCCGGTGGACAATCCTCTCGACAAAGTGATATTAATGAAAAATTGGTAGCATTGGCCAAATCTGGAAAGCGTATTTGTCGCTTAAAAGGCGGCGACCCATTTATCTTTGGTCGCGGCGGTGAAGAGATTGAAACTTTGTCAGAACATGGTGTTCCATTCCAAGTGGTACCTGGCATTACTGCTGCTTCTGGATGTTCGACCTATTCAGGCATTCCCCTAACGCACAGAGATTACTCGCAATCTTGTCGATTTGTTACTGCACATTTAAAAGACGGTACTTGTAACTTGCCTTGGAAGGAATTTGTTGCAGAGCAGCAAACCATTGTTTTTTATATGGCGCTCAGTGGTGCAAAAAATCTTTCTGAAAAGTTGATTGAGCATGGTATGAGAGAAGATATGCCGATTGCATTGATTGAAAAAGGTACCATGCCTGAGCAAAAAGTTTATATCTCGACACTTGTTGAACTGCCTCAATTAATCAGTAAAGAAAAAGTTGGTGCACCCAGTTTATTGATTGTGGGCGAGGTTGTGAAACTTCACGAAAAGCTCAATTGGATGAATCCTTAGTTTATTTCTCTTTTTATTGGAAAAAAACTTAATTTTTTTTGGGTATAATTTGCATTCTTCGCGGGAGTGGTGGAATTGGTAGACACGCTGGATTTAGGTTCCAGTGTCGCAAGACGTGAGAGTTCGAGTCTCTCCTTCCGCACCATCAAATACATTTAGGCCATTTTATGAGTACACCGATTACTCTTTGGCGTAAATACTTTCGCTCTAAAACAACAGTAAAATCTAGCGGAATCACAGTTCATTTGACCAAGCATAAAGTCAATCTTAATTAGAAATATATGAAGGCAATATTGTCTTGGCTTGCAATACTGTGATATTGTTATTAATCGCGTTGAATTAGATAAAATACTTGTTTTATTTGATAATAAGTCATGTTGATAGAAATTGGACATTTTGCACTGGTGCTATCGCTTATTTTTGCGATATTGCTTGTTGTTGTCCCTACAATTGGCTTCTATCAAAACCAAACAAACCTTGTTCAGCTCGCCAAACCACTGATTTGGGGTCAAAGCTTTTGGGTATTGATTGCCTTTGCGGTATTAATGAATGCATTTTTAATGGATGATTTCTCTGTTAAATATGTAGCAGAAAATTCTAATACTCAGTTGCCGACTCTTTTCAAATTGTCTGCTGTATGGGGCGCCCATGAGGGTTCATTGTTATTGTGGGTTTTAATTCTCTCGGTTTGGAGTGTGGCAGTTAGTGTTTTTTCAAAACGTGTACCCAGTGAGGTAGTGAATCAAATTTTAGTTGTTTTAGGATTTGTTAGTGTTGGGTTTTTGTTGTTTTTGCTTTTTACCTCTAACCCTTTTGAGGTTCTAGAAATAATCCCAATCGAGGGTCGAGAGTTAAACCCTTTGCTACAAGATGTCGGTTTAGCGATTCATCCACCAATGCTTTATATGGGCTATGTCGGTCTGGCTGTACCTTTTGCTTTTGTTGTGTCGGCGCTAATTCGAGGAAAGTTGGATAGCACATGGCTGCGTTGGACTCGCCCTTGGGCTTTGGTTGCTTGGGCATTCTTAACGATTGGTATTACGCTTGGTAGTTGGTGGGCATACTACGAGCTCGGCTGGGGAGGATGGTGGTTCTGGGATCCTGTTGAGAACGCATCCTTTATGCCGTGGCTGGTAGCTACTGCGTTGATCCATTCTCTCAGCGTTAGCGAAAAAAGGGGCGCTTTTAGACAATGGACGGTGTTGCTTGCGATTGGTGGTTTTTCTCTAAGTTTGCTTGGAACTTTCCTAGTTCGCTCAGGCGTACTCACTTCTGTCCACGCCTTTGCTACAGACCCGACAAGAGGCTTGTTTATCTTAATCTTTTTGATAGTTATTATTGGCGGCTCTTTAGCTCTTTATTCGTGGCGCTCTGTACTCATTCAAAAAAGCAACAAATTTTCACTTGTTTCTCGGGAAACAGGTTTGTTAATCAACAATGTTGTCTTGGTGTCAGCAATGTTTTGCGTACTTCTGGGTACGCTGTATCCGCTTATTTTAGATTCGCTTAATTTGGGCAAAATATCCGTTGGCTCGCCTTACTTTGATGCCGTTTTTGTCCCCATTATGATTCCAGCAGTCATTGCGATGGCGCTTGTGCCATTTATGCGATGGAAAAAAGATACATTTTCTCGTCTTTGGTCAATACTTCGTCTTGATTGGGCCTGCATGGTGCTGATTGTTGTCTTAACACCATTTTTTATCACTGACAATATTTTTGTTTTAATTGCATTTTATTTGTTTGCTTGGCTGACCACCCATTCACTGTTCTTGCTAACCCAGCGATTGCGCTCAAAAGCAAAAGTAACGCTCGCCTTTCTGGGCATGATTGTTGCTCACTTGGGCATTGGTGTTTTTATTATTGGCGCGACTGTCACCACTCAACTTGGTGTTGAAAAAGATCTGAAAATGACTATAGGTGAGCCACAAACCGTTGCTGGTTACTCATTTACATTAAATGCTGTAGAGCAGTTTCAGGCTGAGAATTATAAAGGATTTAGGGGTAATGTTATAGCAATGGATAATGGCAGGACCATTGAATTGATTCCTGAAAAACGCCTTTATCAAACTGGGATGCCAATGACTGAGGCCGCAATCGATCCATCACTCAGCAGAGACTTGTATGTTGCCCTAGGCGAATCGCTTGGTAATGGTAATTGGAGTATGCGTATTTACTATAAGCCGATGGTTCGTTGGATTTGGTTGGGTGGCATTATGATTGCACTTGGCGCATTGCTAGCGGCCGTTGATAGGCGCTATCGAATAAAGGTGAAATCATGAGTTTTGAATGGCAATTCTTACTATTGATTTTCGCCTCTAATGGTTTTGTGATCTATTTCCTCTATCGACCACTAAAAGTCAACGTCAGTGATGACGCCTCTAATGTGGCTATTAGTAAGCAAAAAAAACAGGAATTGGCCGACGATGTAACAAAGGGTTTGATTAGTGAGTCTTTGTATCAAGAGGCATCCGATGAAATCACCCGTACACTTGCCAGCGAGCTATCTCAAAACTCTAGCCAAACTGCGGCAATCAACCCCCTGAAATGGGCAATTGCACTCAGCATTATTATTGCTATTTTCTCTGCGCTTATCTATGCACAATTAGCGCCAAAGCAAGGATCTAGTGCCGTTACTGAGATGTCGCCTAGTTTAAGTTTAGAGCAGAGTGTGGAGTCTTTAAAAGCGCATCTAGATGACAATCCTGAAAATGGCAAGGCATGGGCAATGTTGGGCTTGGCCGAGTTTAATTTAGGCAGTACGGCCAAGGCTTTAGTGTCATTTAAAAAGGCCTATTTGCTGATTCCAGCCGATATTGATATGTTGCTGCAATATGCGAGTGTGTTGGCCTCAACACAAGAGGGTGATTTCTCGGGTGCACCACAGTCATTGATTGATCAGGCGCTAGAGGTCGACCAAAATTCTGTTCATGCACTTTATTTGGTGGGCATTGTTGCAGCGAATGATGGTGATTTGCTTTTGGCAGGGCAGTCTTGGAAAAAAGCTTTGTATTTACTTCCATCTGACCATCCAGATAAGGCTGTTATTGAGGGCGCTCTCAATACCCTAAGTAATTTCGAATCAACCAATGATTTTACCTTGACCATTAACCTTGAAATATCCGAAGATATATTGGCTTTGCGATCAAGTCAGGATTACTTAATGGTTTATGCCAAGGCTCTAACAGGCTCACCGATACCCATTGCCATTATAAAAATTCCACTAAAGGACTTTAATGGCACGGTGTCTTTGAGTGATTCTGACTCATTGTCGGCTAAGCTTTCAGAGTCGTCAGAAGTGCTTGTTGTTGTTCGTATTTCAAGTACTGGCATGGCTACGAAGCAGGCGAGTGATGTTGAGATTGTCAGTGGTGTTGTTTCACTTGCTGAGACTCGGGTAGTGAATTTACAGGTAGAATAACAAATATGAGTGAAACAATTGAATTTGCGAAGGCTTTAATTAGTAGGGCTTCGGTAACGCCTAAGGATATTGGTTGCCAATCAATAATAATTGAACGCCTTGAAAAATTAGGTTTTACTATCCATACCCTGCCGTTTGGCGAAGTGGAGAATTTTTGGGCAACGCACGGTTCGTCTGGTCCGGTTTTCGCTTTTGCAGGACACACAGATGTTGTGCCAGTTGGTATCGATTCTCAGTGGCAAACTAAGCCGTTTGAACCAACAATTATCGATGGCATGCTTTATGGTCGTGGCGCAGCGGATATGAAGGGTTCTTTAGCCTCTATGCTTGTCGCAACCGAGCAATATGTAAGTGAAAATCCAAATCATCCAGGCACAATCGGTTTTTTAATCACGTCGGATGAAGAGGGTCCTGCCGTCAATGGCACGGTTAAGGTGGTTGAATATTTACAGAAGAATAACCAAACAGTTGATTATTGCCTAGTGGGCGAGCCCTCGTCGACAGAGACTTTGGGCGATGTTATAAAGAATGGCAGAAGGGGCTCGTTAAACGCTTGGTTGACCATCAAAGGCAAGCAAGGGCATATTGCCTATCCACAATTGGCTAATAACCCAATTCACCTAGCTATACCGGCGTTAGACGCACTTTGCAACGAAGCTTGGGATAATGGTAATGAATATTTTCCAGCGACTTCGTTTCAATTTTCCAATATTCATTCGGGCGCGGGAGTGACTAATGTCATTCCGGGTGAAATCGAGGTGGTATTTAATTTTCGTTATTCAACGGAAACCACCCACGAACAAATCAAAACCAGAGTGCTTGAGATTCTAGATGAGCATCAGCTAGATTACGACATAGAATGGCAACATTCTGGTCTGCCATTCTTAACTCCGAAAGGGGCTTTGGTTAATGCTTGCGTTGATGCGATTAGAGATGTCAATGGCGTTGAGACGGAGTTGTCAACTTCGGGAGGCACTTCTGATGGGCGCTTTATCTCACAGATGGGTACTCAGGTGGTTGAATTGGGTCCACTAAACACAACCATTCATCAGGTTAATGAGTGTGTTTCTGTGGATGATTTAGAAAGCTTGACGCTTGTTTATCGCCAAGTATTAAAGAACATTCTTGTCTAATGCCTAAGTGTCTGATAAATAGTTAATAAAGCCATCATGCAATTTAATGTCATCACTCTTTTTCCAGATATGTTTTCCGCTATCAATGACGAGGGTGTGATCGCAAGAGCTATAAAAAGATCCTTTGTTTCGATAAAAACTTGGCAGTTGAGAGATTTTAGCGACAATCAATATAAAAACGTAGATGATAAGCCGTATGGCGGTGGCGCAGGCATGGTGATGCAGGTCAAGCCTATTCGGGATTGTCTGAGTGCAATAAAAATAGATTCACCAGACACTAAGATAGTTTACCTTTCCCCTCAAGGTAAGAGGCTTAATCAGGATCTGGTTGAGGAATTGTCTGAGCTGGACTCCATTACTTTTTTATGTGGTCGCTATGAAGGTGTTGATGAGAGAGTGATTGAAAATGATATTGATATGGAGGTATCCATAGGCGATTATGTTATCAGTGGTGGCGAGTTAGCGGCAATGGTCTTAATTGATGCTATTAGTCGCCGTTTACCAGGAGTTCTTGGTAATGCGTCATCACTCAAAGACTCGTTTGCTAATAATTTGCTAGACCATCCCCACTACACACGACCTGAGATGGTTGGTGGGCATAAAGTGCCTGCGGTATTGCTCAGCGGTCACCAAGCCAAAATAGATGCGTGGCGAATGCAGCAGTCCATCGAAAAAACGAAACTAAAACGACCTGATTTAATTGACGATTAGCATTGTTTTTGCCTAGTGCTTCAATGATTATTGAGCTTTCAATCGTATATAATTCTACCAATCTATTTATTTATTTGATTTATGTCTAGCCCACGTACTTATTACGGCTCCACAGTCGCTATTATTACACCCATGCATGACGATGGCTCGGTTGATTATCCTGCGCTCGAGTCTTTAATTGATTTTCATGTTGAAGCGGGAACCACAGCAATTGTGTCAGTTGGAACCACGGGTGAATCTGCAACGGTTGGAGTGCCCGAGCATATCCATCTGATAGAGCACACCATTAATTATGCTGCAAAAAGAATTCCAATCATAGCTGGTACTGGCGCAAATTCAACCTCTGAGGCAATTGAACTTACTCGTGAGGCAAAAAGAGTTGGTGCAGACGCTTGTTTGCTAGTCACGCCATATTATAACAAGCCTACACAAGAAGGCCTATACCAACATCATAAGTTAATTGCTGAGAGTGTTGATATTGCTCAATTATTGTATAACGTACCGGGTAGAACAGCTGTCAATATGTCGGTTGACACAACAGTGCGCCTCTCTGAAATTGATAATATTATTGGCATTAAAGATGCAACTGGCGACTTGACAGTAATTAAGGAGTTGGTTGCTCGTTGCCCTAAGGACTTTCTGCTGTTAACAGGTGATGATGCCACAGCGGTAGAGTTTATTTTATTGGGCGGCCATGGCGGTATTTCGGTGACAGCAAATGTTGTGCCCGAAGAATTGCAAAGAGTTTATTTAATGGCTATGGCTGGCAAAGCTGATCAGGCAAGAGAGCTTAATGAGAAGATTGCAATATTGCACGATCATTTGTTTCTCGAGTCCAACCCAATCCCAGTGAAATGGGCGTTACATAAAATGGGAAAATGTGGAGAAGGTGTCCGCTTGCCACTAACCCTATTGTCCAAAGAGTGCCAAGTTATACTTGGTGATGATTTACAAAAACTTAATTTAATATGAAATATACAAACTACATAATTGTCTTATTGTTGGCTTTTGTTTTAACAGGCTGCTCGTCATTTTCTAGCTCTGATGAAGAAAAATTGCTGGGTGTTCGTGTTATTAATTACCAAGGCGAGAAAGGGGAAATCTCGGATCTTATTATCCCACCTGATTTAACCAGACCTGAATCGCAAGGCGATTTTGTAATTAGCGCCAGTAATCTCCCAAGTGAAAATTCTGATGTGGTGCAGTTGGCAAAAGTTGCTAACATTGAAGTTAAGCGTGATACTTATCGCAGATGGTTGTTGATTGGTAAACCACCAGGTGAAATTTGGCCCGTAGCTAAACAATTCTTAAAGTCATTTGGCTTTACGATTAAAAAGGAAAATGAGGCAATTGGCATTATAGAAACTGAGTTTCTTGAATCCAACCCAGATGTGCCGGAATCATCCATTGGCGTTTTTAGATCTATGTTTTCTGGCATCTTAAAGGCAAAACAAGCCTTACCGATTGCGGATAAATACAGAATACGTATTGAGGCAGCGGACGATAAAAACAGTTCGGAGGTTTACCTGTCTTTAACTTCAATCGAAGAAGTTGCGACAGACACAAGCACTCAATGGCAATCACGGGCGAAAGATGCTGAGCTAGAAACAGAAATGCTTCTTAGACTGATGGTTTACCTTGGCAGTGATCAATCTGAGGCCATCAATAAAATTCAAGATACTGCGAAGGGTGATACATTACCAGTTTCGGTTAATACAACTGAGAACGGCTATGCATCACTTGTTTTTCCATACGACTCGCCTAAAGCTTGGACCTATTTAGGTTGGGCACTGGATGAGTTAGATGTTGATATGGAGGACAGTGACGCATTTGAGAAAAGCTACTATGTCAACCTTGCTAGAGAAAATGAAAGAAGTCTTTTTTCGAGGTTGATAGGGAATGATGCCGATACTATTTCAGTTCAGCTTACCGTCAAGCAACTAGAACAGGGTCGCTCCCAAGTAACCTTTAATGACCTCAGTGAAAAGGATGAGCAAAAAACAATTGATTACAGTTTTATTTTCTTTAAAGAGATTTCTAATCAATTCTAGCTGTTGTGTTTATTTAGAGATAAGTGCAACAACTAATCAATGTTGACTGATCAAAAAATTCAAAATATAGCAAACCAAAGTATTCTTCTGGATGATTTATCAGATGATGAATTGGCTGAGTTCTGTATTGTTGCCAATCAGTGCTACCGAGACGGTAAACCTATCGTTAGCGATCAAGACTACGATTTTGTTTTCTTAGCTAAGTTATTAAAAAAAATACCTGATCACTTTTTATTCACCCTCCCAGAGCCTGAAAATGAGGGATTTTCAGAAGAAAAGGTAAAGCTTCCTAAAAGGATGCTTTCCACCGATAAGGCTTATACCTGGGTTGAAATTCAAAAATGGTTAGATAGGATAAAAAAGGCCTCTCAAGAGATGAACCTTCCCTCAGAAGCCATCCAAATCAAGGGTACTGCTAAGCTTGACGGTTTCGCTGGTTATGATGACGGCAATCGTCTGTACACTAGGGGTGATGGTAATAAGGGCAGTGATATTTCAAGAGTGTTTGAGCGAGGACTGAGTATTTATAATAATTCAAAGCGAGGTCAAGGCCCTGGTGAAATTGTTGTTAAAAAAAGCTACTTTGAATCGAACTTAAGCCAGGATTTTGAATACCCAAGAAACTTTCAGGCAAGTTTAATTAAAGAAAAGATGCTTAATCAGCATGCTAAAAAAGCCATTGCTGACAAGGCCGCTCTTTTTGTGCCTTTTTCTCAACTACCCAGCTGGTCGGGCGGTATTGAATCATTTAGTGAACATTTTCAAAGCATTGTTAGTGAGCTTGAAAATGGCGTGGATTTTGATATTGATGGTGTTGTTTTTGAGCTTATAAATGATCAATTGAAAGCCCATATGGGCTCAAATAGAAAATTTCATCGTTGGCAAATCGCCTTCAAAGAAAACAAAGACAAGGCGCAAGTGCGTGTACTATCTGTCACCCCTCAAGTAGGAAGGACAGGAAAGGTCACACCTGTAGCCGAATTAGAGCCAACACAACTCAGTGGCGCCACCATTTATCGAGCCACTGGTCATCACTATGGTCTGGTTAAAAAGCAAGGCTTAGGCACAGGAAGTGTTGTTGAATTAACGCGCAGTGGTCTTGTAATACCTAAGATCAATAAAGTTCTTAAACCTGTAGAGGTGGAGATACCGTCAAATTGTCCAAGTTGCAAGAGTGAACTGGTCTGGGACTCCGATTTTTTAATGTGCCTTAATCATGATAACTGCCCAGATCAAGTTATTGGCAGAATGGCATATTTCTTTAAAATATTAGCCAATAATGATGGCTTTGGCTTGGCAAGTGTGCAAAATCTTTATAAGAATAAAATCCGCAAAATAAGTGATATTTATAAATTGTCACATGCTGACTTAACAACGATGGGTTTTGGTGATAAAACAGCGCAAAATCTACTGGATCAACTTAAAAGATCCAGACAAATAAGTATTGAGGATTGGCGCTTTCTTGCGGCTTTCGGTGTTTTGAGACTGGGTATGGGTAATTGTGAAAACCTATTAAAACATAGATCCATCGCTGAAATTTTTAACTTGTCTGTTGAAGATATTGTCAAAATGGATGGTTTTGCTGAGATAACTGCAAAGCTTATTATTGAGGGCTTAGATGAGATTAAGGAGGAATTCCAAGTCATGGAAGCATATGGGTTTGTACTGGAGGCAACTCGATTAATAAGTAACACCACCAATTTTGATCATCCATTTTTCAATAAAAAGATTGTTTTTACTGGCAAGATGAGTCAACCTCGTGCTAATCTACAGAGGCAGGCTAAATCTCTTGGCATCATAGTGGCAACAAGTGTGAATAGTAAAACAGATTTTCTGATTATTGGCGAGAATGTAGGCGTAACAAAGCTCAATGCAGCTAAGGAACGGGGCATTGTCATTTTGCAAGAGTCAGATTTTTTGTCACAAATTGAAAATAATTCACAATGAAGTGAATAAATCTGTATAATTTATCTTAACGGTAGCCGACGAAGGTTGCTGTTTTTAACGATGGCGTTTGTTTGAGTTTGAATTTTAAACTTAAATAAGCGTTTTTTTTCGTCTATCTCAAAGTAGAGAATCCCTGGTATAGAAGCCTGTTGTCCCAATGTGTATCGTGGATAACGGGTTTTTTTGTTTTTATCGTTAGGAGAAAAATATGAAAATGGTAACAGTAATTATTCAGCCAAAACGGCTGGAAAGTGTCAGAGAGGGACTCTCTGAAATTGGCGTCACAGGCATCACCGCCACTGAAGTAAAGGGTTTTGGCCGTCAAAAAGGGCAAACAGAGCTTTATCGTGGTGCTGAGTTTGTTGTGGAATTTTTACCCAAAATTAAGTTGGAAATTGCCATAACAGATGAGCAAGTTGAGCAGGTCATCGAAACTATTATTGCCAAGTGTAAAGTTAATGGTGGCAATATTGGTGATGGCAAAATTTTTGTTTCAAGTTTAGAGCAAGTGATCCGTATTCGTACGGGTGAAACTGGCCCTGAAGCCGTATAGGAGGTTATGATGGAAAATCAATTATTTGAATTGCAGTATGCCTTAGATACTTTTTACTTTTTGGTGATGGGTGCTTTGGTGATGTGGATGGCTGCAGGATTCTCGATGCTAGAGGCTGGATTAGTTAGAAGCAAGAATACAGCTGAAATACTGACTAAGAACATTGGTCTATATGCTATTGCTTGCACTATGTATATGCTTTATGGCTACGATTTAATGTATGGTGGCGGTGTCCTTTTAGATGGTATTAGTGGTCAAGGAGAAAGTTACTCAAATGCGTCTGATTTCTACTTTCAGGTAGTATTCGTAGCAACAGCAATGTCAATTGTCTCTGGTGCAGTTGCTGAGCGGATGAAGTTGTTTACATTCTTTATTTTTGCTGTCATCTTCACATTGATAATTTATCCAATTGAAGGTTCTTGGACATGGGGCGGTCAAGATGTATTTGGCTTGTTCAATCTTAGTGATTTTGGCTTTTATGACTTTGCTGGCTCTGGTATTGTGCATATGGCTGGCGCGGCTGCAGCGCTTGCAGGGGTTCTTGTACTTGGACCACGCAAAGGAAAGTATGATGCAAAAGGCAATTCTCGTCCTATGATGGGCGCTAACTTGCCATTAGCAACGCTTGGTACATTTATTTTGTGGATGGGCTGGTTTGGCTTTAATGGCGGCTCGGTATTGGCAGTTGCCAGTAAGGAAAGCGCTGATGCGGTCGCTATGGTATTTGTAAACACTAATGCTGCTGCTGCGGGTGGTGTCATTGCTGCATTATTGCTAGCAAAAGCATGGTTTGGCAAAGTAGACTTGACAATGGCACTCAATGGCGCTTTAGCCGGATTAGTAGCCATTACTGCTGGCCCAGATACGCCAAGCGCTTTAGTGGCAACGTTAATCGGCGCTGTTGGTGGATTGATCGTTGTTTTCTCGATTGTTATTCTGGATCGAAAACTCAAAATTGACGATCCAGTGGGTGCAATTTCAGTGCATGGTGTTGTTGGTCTATGGGGTTTATTGGCTGTGCCATTAACAAATCTAGATGTTACTTTTGCTGGTCAGCTTGTTGGTGCAGCGACAATCTTTGTATGGGTATTTGGTGCCTCGTCAGCATTATGGTTTGCCCTTAAAGCAATAATGGGTATTCGTGTAACAGATGATGAGGAAGATGCAGGTGTTGATATCTCTGAATGCGGTATGGAGGCATACCCAGAGTTTGTCACTAAATAATTGACATGGATAATTAATATACCTAGGTTTAAGAAATGGGGGCGATGCCCCCATTTTATATATTTCAACTAATTTGAAATTTGTTGAATTTAATGAGGTATATTACGTGACTATAGAAATAAATTTGAGCCAATTAGAAAATGAATCCTGAAGCCTTAAAAATTATTTTAGTTGACGAAAACTTGGGTCGTTCAGCTATATTGCGTCGCGCCCTGCAGGACAAAGGTCATGAGGTAATCAGCCGACTTGATTGCAGTTCTGATCTTGTAACGAGCAAAGAAATCACACACGCAGATGTGGTTATTGTAAATGCCGACATCCCAAATGAGGCGGTTTTTGCCAATCTACGAGATGTCAACAATACAAAGCCGAAGCCGATTGTGATGTTTACCGAAAGTTCGGGCGATCAAATGGCGGGCACAGCTATTAAATCAGGCGTGAATGCTTATATTGTAGATGGGCTGGAAGAAAACCGTGTACAACCAATTATTGATGTTGCTATTGCCCGCTTTAGAGAGTTTCAAGCGTTGAAAGATGAATTGGATGCAACGCGTTCGCAGTTGGCAGAGAGAAAAGCAGTTGAAAAAGCCAAAGGCTTATTGATGAAACATAAGAAGATCAATGAAGACGAGGCCTATCAATCCTTAAGAAAAATGGCAATGGATAAAAACAAGCGTATCGCTGATGTTGCCGATAGTGTGATCAGTGCTTTCGAGCTTTTAGAGTAAAAGTCCACCCTTTGCTTTCATGTATTGGTTGAGTAAGATGCGGCGTTTGCTTCAGAAACAACTAAAACCGCATATGTGCTCGAACCAGGTAGAGTCGCACTCGCTGATTCTAGTATTAATTTGATCGGTAGTTATTATGTCAAGCATGCATACTTAGGATTGTAGAAGTTACGATAATTCTTACAATTAACTCAAAGAACTAAAGAAATTACCTTTAATACATGAGTTAAAAGAGAAAAAGTAATGACTATAAACAGATAAAATTTATCTAAGATATAAATGTAAATAATGTGATCACAAATAACTCGAACTATTTCCTCACTATTGATAATATGAGCTTTTAATCGAGGTGGTGTCGAATTAATATAAGTATAATATTGTGATCACATTAGGTTATTAGACGAAAATATAAACATTGGTATTTTGCAATGAAGTAATAAGTGAGAAGGTAATCTTTAGTTGACCTTAATAATTATGTATATGTAATATTTTAATTTTTTCAATATGGGAGAAAACATGAATAATAAAGTAGCAATAATCGGCGCTGGACCTAGCGGACTTGCGCAACTTAGAGCATTTAAATCAGCCAAAGATAAAGGTTCAGACGTGCCCGAGGTTGTTTGTTTTGAAAAGCAATCCAATTGGGGTGGTCTATGGAACTACAGTTGGAGAACTGGCTTAGACAAGAACGGCGAGATTGCTCACAGTAGCATGTATCGCTATCTTTGGTCAAACGGTCCAAAAGAATGCTTGGAATTTGCTGATTATTATTTTGAAGAGCATTTTGATCACCCGATTGCCTCTTATCCTCCAAGAGAGGTTTTGTTTGACTACATTCAGGGCAGAGTTGAAAAAGCCAATATCAGAGATCAAATTAAATTTAACACTGCAGTAAGGGATGTGTCATTTTGTGAAGACACTAAGAAGTTCACAGTTCGTATTCATGATCTTATTGAAGACAGGGCTTATTCGGATGAATTTGACTATGTTATTGTGGCATCGGGTCATTTCACGACACCGAATGTCCCTGAATATGAGGGTTTTAGCCACTTTAATGGTAGAATTTTGCACGCGCATGATTTTCGTGACGCGCTTGAATTTAAAGACCAAGATTTGTTAATCGTTGGCAGCAGCTACTCCGCCGAAGATATTGGTTCGCAGTGTTACAAATATGGCGCCAAATCAATTACCAGTAGTTATCGCTCAGAACCAATGGGTTTTAAGTGGCCAGATAATTGGGAAGAAAAGCCAGGAATTGTTAAGATAGTTGGTAATACCGTGCATTTTATTGACGGAACCACCAAAGAAGTTGATGCGATTATTTTATGTACTGGGTATAAGCATCACTTTCCCTTCTTGCCCGATTCACTTCGCTTGAAAACGAATAATATCTTATACCCATTAGATCTTTATAAGGGTGTTGTTTGGGAGAAAAATCCTCAATTAATGTACCTTGGAATGCAAGATCAATGGTACACCTTTAATATGTTTGATGCTCAAGCTTGGTATGCCCGAGATGTTGTTCTTGGTAGAATTGAGTTACCTGTTCTTGAAGAAATGAGCAGCCATACCAAAGAGTGGCATGAGTTAGAGCAGGCTGAAGCTGATGTTGGTTACGCAATTAAATTCCAAGGTGACTATATACAAATGTTGATTGATGAAACGGATTATCCTAATTTTAATATTGAAGGTATGAGGCAAACGTTCTTAAGCTGGAAAAAAGATAAAAAAGAAGACATCATGGCTTTTAGAAATAAGTCTTATGCATCCCTGATGACGGGCACTCAATCACCAGCACATCATACACCGTGGCTAGAGGAGCTTGATGATTCACTGGAAGCTTATTTACAGGTCAATAAACGTAAGGACTCTGCTTGAATTGACTAGTTTGTATTAGAAATTTATCTAATAAATCAAGCTTTCAACATAACACTATAGCTCGTAAGATTTTGCGCTATAGTGTCTTAATTTCTTTGAAGCTGAAATGAATAAAAAGTTTTTTCATCGATTGGATAACCACCTTGAGCAATCTATGTAGAAGAGCTGGGCGTTATTTAGTTACGAAATAATGTTTTTAGTTGAAATAACTACTTGGAGCTAAACGACTATCTAGCGCATCTTCTTTATGGTTGCCTCATGTCACACGCTGTTATATAAAGAAGAAACGCCAGTGTATTATTCTGGTTTTTCACGTTTATTCATATCGGCTTCTAGTTTGTCCATTTTTTTGTTATGTTCTTTATCTTGCCAGTCAACCGTATCTGATTCAGCCTCATCTTCCTCGGTTACGTCTTCACGTTGTCGAACTTTGAATAATGGTGCAAAAACTAACCCCGCTTCAAACAATAACCAAATAGGAATTGCGATTAGTACCTGAGAGATAATGTCTGGTGGAGTGAGAATCATGCCAAGTACGAAGGCACCAATAATAATGTAGGCGCGATTTTTCTTCATTTTCTCTGGTGTTGTTACGCCAAACATGATCAATAAAATTGTGGCAATGGGCACCTCGAAGGCAACACCAAAGGCGAACGATACTTTGATGACGAAATCAAGGTAGTATTGAATATCCGGGGTAAAGTTGACAACAGATGGGCCAACCGTTGAGAGGAAGCTAAAAATAACTGGAAAAACAATATAGAAAGAAAACAATATCCCTGTGTAGAACAGAATTGTTGAAGAGATTATCAATGGCAAGATTAAGCGTTTTTCATGCTTATAGAGTGCAGGGGCGATAAAAGCCCAAATTTTGAATAACAAAAACGGCATTGCAAGATATACGGCCAAGATCAATGCCATTTTTAACGGCGTTAAGAAGGGTGAAATAACACCAATAGCGATGAGATTTGAACCTGGTATCGTTGCCAAGATTGGTGCCGCGATAAATGTGTAGATCTTATCTGCAAAAGGGAACAGCACTACAAAGAATATCGTAATTGCAAGAACGGAATGAAGTAATGTGTTTCTTAATTCAACCAAGTGTTGGATGATCGACATTTTTTCTGATTGGACTGGCTCTGGCATTATTTATCGAGGTTGGCTTTTTTGGTTGGACCGTTTTCGATAAAATTCTTTGAGGAAAAATCGCCATCTTTTTCAGCAGTGCCATCTTTTTCAGTATTCTCAGGCATATCAGTAATGCTATTAGCCTCTCGTTTGATTGCCTCAAGATCCTCTTTGGTTTCCTTAAAGGCTTGAGACAATACAGAGTCTTCACCTGTCATAGTTAGTTGACCTTTAATATCTTTTAGTTCGTCTGCCTTTAATTCTTCATTGATGTCTTTTTTGACTTTATTAATGAATTTTGAAGCTTTCCCAGCGTAAAGACCAGCTTTGCGAGCAAGTGCAGGCATTTTGTCAGGACCGATAACTACAAGGGCAATAGCACCGATAATAGCTAACTCCCAAAAGCCAAAATCAAACATGATTTGCCTCTGAGTTATTGGTTTTGAGTTGCGTTTCCCAAAAAACGATTTTGAGAGTTTTTTGCTGCATAATAGTGATTAAATAAAAGACTGAGATCTGAATATGAAAAAGATCTAAGTAATGCTATTTGCTAGTTTCTTCTTCTTTTTCAGCTTTGACTTCGATGATGTCTTCAGCCTTTTTATCTTCTTCAACGGACTCGGCTTTCATTGATTTTTTAAATCCTTTGATTGCTCCGCCTAAGTCCCCTCCGAGATTCTTCAGACGTTTTCCGCCAAACACAAGTACAACAATTACTAGGATAATGATAAGTTCAAGTGGTCCTGGCATTCCCATGGGTTTTTCTCCTTTTATTTAGCCGTTCGATTAAGTTTTTCAGTTAGGCCAGACACACCAAATCTGCGCATTAATTCATCCTCAATATCGCTAAATGCAATATTTTGGTGACGTAACAAAATCAAGGTGTGAAACCACAGATCTGCCACTTCGTAGATGATTTTATCAGTTTCTCCTTCTTTAGTTGCCATTATTACTTCAGCAGATTCTTCGGCGATTTTTTTCAGAATTTGATCAGTACCTTTGCTGTACAAAGAAGATACGTATGAGCTGTCTGCAGGGGCAGATTTTCTCTGTTCAAGAATTTTCTCTAATGTTTCTAAAATATTATCCATATATTTGTTTTGGGTCTTTGATAACGTCTGCAACACCAACCCACTTGTCACCCTCTAATTTATTAAAAAAGCAATTGGCACGCCCTGTGTGGCAGGCGATGCCGCCAATTTGTTTGACTTTGAGCAAAATTACATCTTGATCGCAGTCTGTGTAAATTTCGACAATTTCTTGCACATGCCCAGACTCTTCACCTTTAAACCATAGTTTTTGGCGGGACCTCGAATAGTAAACGGCTCTTCGTTGTTCGATGCTCAAGGCTAGAGCTTCTTTATTCATCCATGCCATCATTAAGATTTTACCGGTCTCAGAATCTTGAGCAATCGCAGGCACGATGCCTGATTCGTTAAATTGAATTGTCTCTATTGCGCTCATGATCAGTGCATTGTTTTATAATGAATCAATTTTACCGACCCATTTCAACTTAATGAAGCTTTTTGTTTTATGCTTGTTATTTAGCTATTGCAGTTTTGTTGGTGCTCAGAATGATTCCAAATACCCTTTGGTGATTGTTGATGGCGATAGTGTTAATATTGATATTTTGCTTTTTCTTGATTTTGCACAGACTCATCAAGATCCAATGGATGATCAAACATTGCTTAGAATGAGAATTGCTGGCATCGATACCCCAGAGTGGGATCAACCCTGTGAGAAAAATGATGCAATAAGCATTAGCTGCGGCCAGTTGGCTACTCAACATTTACAAAACTTGCTTGAAAATCTTATGGGCAAGTTAGTTATTAAACCAATCGGCGTGGATTACTATGAAAGGATTCTGATTCGCCTGTTTGTGGGTGAAGTTAATATCGGCAGGCAAATGGTTTTGGAAGGTATGGCATATTCTTATGGCGCTACCTACTTTGAGGAAGAGACGTTGGCAAGAAGTGAAAAACGAGGTTTCTGGGCTTTTTCTAAGCCACCGATTAACCCTAAACAGTGGCGAAAAAACAAAAATAAATAAACACGTATTTTAGAATTTTATTAGTTGGTTTTTTGATTGCGTAAAGAAGATGTTAAAGAAATATATAAACAATCATTTTTTCTCTAATGCAAGAATCACGAAACTAAAATCGAGGCGGTGGCAAGTACAACGCAGTAGTAGAAGAAAGACGAAGCTTATCTAAGGGTGACGAGTTCTTCAGCACTCGTCGGATGAATTGCAACCGTATCGTCAAGCTGTGATTTGGTAGCCCCCATTTTGATTGCCACAGCAAAACCTTGCAGCATTTCATCAGCACCTTCAC
>CAWVVS010000004.1:0-25422 GCA_963933655.1 uncultured Candidatus Thioglobus sp.
GACGTTTTTTGGGAAAACAAATTTCTTTTAACAGGCTGATGCTTTTTGGGCTTCTAGCTGCCTTTGCTGTTTTTGTTGTGCTTTATGCTTTAGAGTTGCTCGTTACTGGCTTTTGAAGAGGTTTCACGAGGTATTGAAGCACCTTTCTTTGTTAAAACAAAAGTATTTATGTGGCCTGTATTATTAATGATGCGCTTTGTGGCGTTGACAATAATTGCAAGGTTTGAGGCTTCCCATACGGGCAAATCTCGCATGTGATCTCCCATGTAATCAAATTGACCTTCACCAAAACGTTGAATGAGTTTTTCAGCTTTATTGTGGCTTGAGAGGTTAAAGTCTTTATTACTCGCCATCACATCATCAAAAATTTTTAAATGTTTGGCGACAGCATAGGCATAGTTTTTGTGGGATGCTGTTGCTAATATAACCGTTTCACCGAGTTTTTTTCTTTTTTGAATATAGGCAATGACTGTTTCGTTAAAAGGTAGCTCTACAATGTTAATCTCAAAGCGCCTTACCAATTGGTCCTTCAAATATCCTTTTCCTTTCGAAAGCCAGTATAGATAATGAAAAATTAACCAAGGGGATTTTCCAAGAACACCTTTGGATGATTCCATCAAAAGGTCTGTGTTAATAAGAGTGTGATCAAGATCAACAATTAAAGGTATATTGTTTTTATCCACTGTCGAGATCACTCCATTTATTGTACATCTGCTCTAATTCAAGCTCCATTTTACTCAATTCAATGGTTATATTTTGAGCGTCTGGGTTTTGATAAAAAGCTGGGTCTGACAGTTGTTCTTGTGCAATAGCAATATTGTTTTCTAGGTCTTCAATTTTTTTAGGAAGCTCATTTAACTGCTGTTGTTCATTATACGAGAGTTTGGTTTGTACTTTTTTTGGCTTGTTGCTTGGTGTTGTTATTTTAGTTCTGTTTTTTTGCTCAAACTGTTCACTGCGTTGGCGTAGATAGTCGTCATATCCACCAATGTATTGTTCAATGACAGCCTCACCTTCCATAACGATGGTTGAGCTGACAATGTTGTTAAGGAAGGTTCTATCATGCGAGATAAGAATGACTGTGCCAGCGTAATCAACCAGCATCTCTTCGAGCAACTCTAAGGTCTCAACATCAAGGTCATTAGTAGGCTCGTCCAGCACCAATAGGTTTGCAGGTTGAGATAATATTTTGGCAAGCATGAGGCGATTTTTCTCACCACCAGAGAACATTCGAATGGGTGCCATCGCTTGTTTTCCAGTGAATAAGAACTGACGTAAATAACCGATAACGTGTTTGTCTTTACCATTAATATTAATATAATCTCGGCCTCCGGAAACAAAATCCATTGCCTTCATATTGGGTTCAAGCATTTCTCTCATTTGGTCGAAGTAGGCGAGTTCAATGGTTTTTGAGCGACGGATGTTGCCTTTGTCTGGATTGAGCTCACCAAGTAAAAGTCGGATAAGGGTAGATTTTCCCGAGCCATTGCCACCAATAATACCGATTTTTTCGCCTTTCAAAATAAGCGCTGAAAAATCTTTAACAAGTTCTAACTCACCAATTTTATAGTTAATTTTTTTAACCTCGAAGACAATTTTCGAGACACGCTGCTCATCTTCAAGTGTATGGATTCTAGCCTTTCCTTGCTGTTTGCGCCGACTTACAAAAGTTTGTCGCATTTCTTGCAAGGCTCTAACGCGACCTTCATTTCTTGTTCTTCTTGCTTTAATGCCTTGGCGAATCCAAGTTTCTTCTTCCGCTAGTTTTTTATCAAATCTTGCATTGGCCAAATCTTCGGAGTTTAGTAGGTTGTCTTTGCGTTTTATGTATTCTAAATATCCACAGTCAAAAATTGCCAAATTACCTCGATCTAAATCGAATACTTTGTTGGCAATTCCTTGCACAAAAGATCGGTCATGGCTAATCAATATCAGCGTGCCATGAAAGTCTTTAAGCATTTTTTCTAAATCCAATATGGCAGTAATGTCCATATGGTTAGTTGGTTCATCTAGTAGCAGCAAGTCGGGTTCTTGGATTAGTGCTTTAGCAAGCATGACTCGCCGCCGCCAACCACCTGAAAGAGTTGCAAGTGTCGCTTTTGAATCCAGGGTGAAGCGATTAAGAATGGTTTCTATTTTGTTTAAATAATGCCAAGCGTCTTTTCGTTCAATTTCATCTTGATAGTTTGCACTTTTATGAATATCACCATTGTTTAGACAAGTTTGATATTTGGCTAAAAGTTCACCAATATCACCCAGACCTTGAGCAACAATTTCAAATAAAGTTTGGTCATTGTCATCGGGAGGCGATTGCTCTAGATAGCTTATTGTTGTGCCATTTTTGATTTTCAGCTTGCCATCATCTGCTTGAATAATGCCTGACAATACCTTCATCAGGCTTGATTTACCCTCTCCGTTGCGTCCAATCAGTGCGATTTTATCGCCCCTATGAATAGTGGCATTAACCTCACAAAGAATAGGCTTTTCAGCAAAACGTAGAGAAATATTGTCTAAGGTGATAAGTGGCATACGTTAAAATTAAAGCTTTAAAAAAACAACTGTTTTTGAATGCGTTATTTTATTCAATTTACACTCTTACTTTTGCTTATTCAAGGTGTTTCTGCGCAGAGTGTTGATGCAAAAGAGTTTTTCACTGTTGAACAAGAACAGCGTTATCAAAATTTAATTAATGAAATCCGTTGTCCTGTTTGTCAAGGTCAAAGTATTGGTGGTTCGAATGCATCTTTGGCTCTTGACCTTAGAGAGAAGGTACAGCAACTGCTTGTAAGTGGTAAAACTGATGATGAAATTCATGCCTTTATGGTTGAGCGTTTTGGTGATTTTGTTGTCTTTAAACCGCCTATTAAAAGCTCAACTTATGCACTGTGGTTTGCACCTTTTGTTTTTTTGTTTATTGGTTTAATAGTATTATTCCGATCAACTAAATTAAAAGCGATTCAAACGAGTGAAGAGGTTGTTGATTTAGAAAAGGCAAAAAATTTATTAAAATAAACCACTTCATCGCCCCGAAGGCTAAAATACACGCTCTTTATCAGAGACCTTTGGGATAGGGAATTTTTTCCATTTTTAAACGTTAATTTTCATCACTAGAACAACAAGTAGAGTTTCAAAAATTATGCCTTGTAAAATTAATAAATTTTCACTATCAAATCTAAAAAGGTTTGTGCAAAGATCTCTGTGAATACAGATCAAGAACTTAGTGATTTAATGGTTCAGGCATACAGTCGTCAAAGGAGCGGTGAATTATCTTTGGCCATCCAATCTTGGAACGTCCTTGCTAATCATGTTGCCAGTGATAACGAGCTTAAGGCAAATGCTCATCTCAATCTAGGTCATCTTCATCAGCAGCAAGGTAATAATGATTTAGCACATGAGAGCATGGCGAGTGCAATTGCGGTTAATCCTAATAGTGCTGAAGCTTATTTTTGCTTAGCGTATTTAGAGCAAGAGAAAGAAAACTTTGAGGGGGCAATTGGCTTTTTTGAAAGCGCCTTGGTCTTGGATGAGATCGATGCCGGTGCTTATAACAACCTAGCTAATTGTTATGATCGCTTAAATAAAATCGATAAGGCTATTGATAATTACACAAAAGCGTTAGCTATCGACAACAAATACATTGCAGCTTACTATAACCGAGGCAATGCATACATTAAAATAGACAAAGAAGAATTAGCCGTCAAAGATTTGAGCAAAGCGCTTGAACTCGATAAGAATTTTTATCAGGCCTATTACAACCGTGGCACGGTTTATAAGAAGCTTGGTAAAGATGATTTGGCTGAACAAGATTTGGCAAAGGCAAAAACCTTGGCACAAGCAGAATTGGAACAACAAGAATAATAGCGAGATAAAGTGAGCGAACAAGACAACAACAAACTGATTGCGGAAAGAAAATCTAAATTAGCAGTATTGAGAGAGCAGGGCAACCCGTTCGTTAATGATTTTAAGCCAGAAGATTTCGCAGACAATCTTATTAAAGCTTTTAATTCGCTTTCAAAAGAAGAATTAGACGAGCAAGGTAGAGAAGTGATTGTTGCTGGTCGCATGATGCTCAAGCGTGTCATGGGCAAGGCCAGCTTTGCCCAATTGCAAGACTCAACAGGTCGTATTCAGTTGTTTGTCACCCGCGATGAATTGGCGGAGGGTTTTTATAATGAACAGTTTAAAAAGTGGGATATCGGGGATATTATTGGTGCCAAGGGTACATTGTTTAAAACCCAGACGGGCGAGCTATCGATAAGGGTCAGTGACATTCGTTTGTTAACAAAATCTCTTCGACCGCTGCCAGAAAAATTTCACGGACTTTCTGACCAAGAGACCATTTATCGTCAGCGTTATGTCGATCTGATTATGAATAAAACATCGAGAGATGTCTTTAAACGCCGAAGTGCGATTATTACTTATATTCGCAATTTCTTTATCGAACACAGTTATTTAGAAGTTGAAACGCCGATGATGCAAGTTATTCCTGGTGGTGCAACGGCAAAACCATTTGTTACTCATCACAATGCCTTGAATATGGATTTATTTCTGCGTATTGCGCCAGAGCTCTACCTGAAACGTCTGGTTGTGGGTGGTATGGATAGAGTGTTTGAAATCAACCGCAATTTCAGAAATGAAGGTTTATCAACTCGTCATAATCCTGAATTTACGATGATTGAGTTCTATCAAGCTTACGCCACTTATCACGATTTGATGGATCTAACCGAAACCCTGTTCAGGGGTATTGCGATGGATGTTTGTGGCGCTGCTAACATCCACTATCAGGGCGATGATTTTGATTTCTCAAAACCTTTTACGCGACTTAGTGTTGTTGATTCAATATTGCAGCACAACCCAACATTAACAGTCGCTGATTTGCAAGATGGTCATGCAAAGAGTACTGCTGAAGAACTGGGCATTCACATTAAAGACAACTGGGGTTTGGGAAAAATTCAAATTGAAATTTTTGAAGCAACTGTTGAAGAGAAACTCATTCAGCCAACCTTTATTACTGAGTATCCAACAGAGGTATCGCCACTGGCCAGACGCAACGATGATAATCCTTTTATCACTGATCGTTTTGAATTGTTTATTGGTGGACGTGAAATTGCCAATGGTTTCTCAGAGCTTAATGATGCAGAAGATCAGGCGCAACGTTTTCGCGACCAAGTGAGTGAAAAAGACGCTGGTGATGATGAGGCGATGCATTATGACGCAGACTATATTCGAGCACTGGAATACGGTCTGCCACCAACTGCAGGTGAGGGTATTGGTATCGATCGTTTGGTGATGCTGTTTACTAACTCTCCATCAATTCGTGATGTACTTCTATTTCCTCACATGAGGCCCGAGTAACTTGCAAGACATTCCTGTATTAGCAGTTGATGGTCCTAGTGGCGTCGGCAAGGGCACAGTTGCACGCATTGTGGCTAGTAAAATGGGCTGGAATTTACTTGATTCTGGTGCTATTTATCGTGGCTTGTCACTGGCTGCTGGGAGTCGGAAAATCAATCTTGATGATGAAAAAAGTTTGGTATCACTCGCTGACAATCTTAACTTAAGGTTTGAATCGGTAGAGGGTCAAGAGTTACTCAATGTTTATGTCGATGACTTGGAAGTATCCAAAGAGCTTCGCACTGAAAAAACAGCAGAGCTGGCTTCACAACTCGCCGTTATTGCACCACTGAGAGCAGCACTCCTGAAAAAACAACAACAGTTTGAGCGAGCACCTGGCTTGGTAGCTGATGGAAGGGATATGGGTACTGTAGTATTTCCCAATGCCACCTATAAAATATATTTAACAGCCAGCGCCGAAGAGCGCGCCCAAAGACGCCTAAAACAGTTGCAAAATAGTGCTAATGCTGGTAACATTTCGCAGATTTTGGCAGAAGTTAAAAAAAGAGATGAGCGCGATGCTAGTCGCAAACACTCCCCTTTAAAGCCTGCCGAAGATGCATTAATCATTGATACAACTTATCTAAAGATTGATGAAGTCATT
This sequence comes from uncultured Candidatus Thioglobus sp., assembly GCA_963933655.1. Lineage (GTDB taxonomy): Bacteria > Pseudomonadota > Gammaproteobacteria > PS1 > Pseudothioglobaceae > Pseudothioglobus. Next base: position 5,999 of record CAWVVS010000004.1, read on the forward strand.
GCAAGAGTAATGGCGCTTATTGAAGCTTGAGCGGTCAAGCTTCTTAATTAACCAACCCGATATGCATTAAGCGCAAACCGTAAAAGCTTAATAATTACCGGTCAACATCACAAATATAATATGTCAGAATCATTTTCCGAGCTATTTGAAAATAGCGAATCACAACAAAACGTTAAAGTCGGCGCCTTAATAATGGGCACAGTTGTCAGCATGAACCGCGAGAAAGCGGTTATTAATGTTGGTCTTAAGTCCGAAGGCTTTATTTCCCTTAATCAGTTTAAAGATGTACACGGCGAAATTGAAATCGCTGAAGGCGATGTTGTCGAAGTGGCCCTTGAGTCAATTGATGACGGTCTTGGTCACACGCTTCTTTCTCGTGAGAAAGCCAAGCGCATTAAGATGTGGCAAGAGCTTGAAACTGCAATGAATTCTAAAGAAGTGGTGACTGGTGTTGTTACCGGCTCTGTTAAAGGCGGTCTTACTGTTGATATCGGCGTTATTAAAGCGTTCCTGCCAGGTTCATTGGTAGACGTTAGACCTGTTAAAGATTTTGATTATCTACAAGGTCAAGAAATTGAAGCCATCGTTATTAAGATGGATGAAGTTAGAAACAATATTGTTATTTCAAGAAAAGCAGTGATGCAAGAAGTTCACTCTGCTGATAGAGAAGCACTTCTTGAAACACTTGAAGAAGGTAAAGAAATTGAGGGTATCGTTAAGAACCTTGCAGACTATGGCGCCTTTGTTGATTTAGGTGGTATTGATGGACTACTTCACATTACTGACATTTCATGGCAGCGTGTTAACCACCCATCTGAAAAACTTTCAATTGGTGATAAAATTACCGTTAAAATTTTAAATTACGATAAAGAGAAGATGCGCGTTTCTCTTGGTCTGAAACAACTAACTCCGAGCCCTTGGGACAATATTTCAGAACGTCTTCCAATTGGCAAGAAAGTGACTGGTGAAGTTTCTAACCTAACTGACTACGGAGCGTTTGTACGCATTGAAGAGGGTGTTGAAGGTCTTGTTCACGTGAGTGAAATGGACTGGACGAATGCCAATGCCAGACCTTCTAAGTTTGTTAAATTAGGTCAAGAAGTTGAAGTGGTTGTTCTTGACGTTCAAGAAGCTAAACACCGTATATCTCTTAGTATGAAGCAAGCTCAAGAAAATCCTTGGGAGGCTTTTGAAGGCAATTACACGAAAGGCGATAAGATCAATGTAGTGGTGAAGTCAATCACTGACTTTGGTTTATTTGTAGGACTTCCTGGTGGCATTGATGGCTTAATACACTTAGCCGACATTTCATGGGAGAAGCAATCAGCAGATCAAATTGTTTCTAATTACTCCAAGGGCCAAGAACTAGACGTTGTCATTCTAAATATTGATGCTGAAAAAGAGCGTATTTCTTTAGGCATTAAGCAATTAACTGAAGATGATTTCTCTCAGTATGCCAATGCTAATGGCAAAGGTTCAATTGTCAAGGGTACTGCTGTAGAAGTTGACAATAGAGGTGCTGTTATTGAGCTTGCCGAAGGCATTACTGGCTACTTACGCGTTTCTGAAATCTCACAAGATCGCATTGAAGATGCTTCAACAGTGATTAAGCAAGGTGCAGAGCTAGAGGTTGTGATTACTCAAATCGACAGAAGAACGAGAAAAATTGCATTGAGCATTAAAGCGAAAGATTCAGTACAAGAAAAAGCTGCGATGGCTGATTACAATGCGCAATCATCAGAAACTGGCAGTTCAACTTTGGGTGATTTGCTTAAACAGGCAAAAGATAAGTAATAAATAAGCCACTGTACAATGTACAGTGGCTTATTCTTTGAGAAATTGTGAAAAAAACAGATCTTATTGAGTCAATCTCAAATACTTGCAATATATCTCGATCAGAGGCTAAAAACTCTGTGGAAGTTATTATTGATGAGTTGAGCAAAGCAATTATTTCAGGTGATGGTGTTGAAATAAGAGGCTTTGGCGGTTTCTCAAGAAAGCACAGAAAAAGCAGGGTGGGAATCAACCCGAAAACCAGTGAAAAAACAGAAGTTTCTGAGAAATACGTGCCATTTTTTAAGCCTGGAAAACTGCTTAGAGAGGCGGTAAATAAAGAATGATTTGCGATTGATTATTACTCACTTGTTGAGTATAATTTCTCGTTTTTGCCAAAGCACATAAGTTCATTTATTTCTGAACTTGAGATGGGCTTTATTTGGGGCGTTAGCTCAGTTGGTAGAGCACCGGACTTTTAATCCGATGGTCGAGCGTTCAAGTCGCTCACGCCCCACCATATTCAATAAGGCCTTACAGCGATGTAAGGCCTTTTTTTATGTTTAAATATTTTCTGGGTACACATTCATCTATTCGGATGCGATGGCACCATAAATTAATGCACCCACCATTAATTCAACAAATGCCATCGCTGAATTTTACGAGATGTATGAAGCCTTAAGAGCGGTAGCAACTGAAACCTTTATTATAGCTACTGCAGAAGCAAGGACTTTGTACGAGCAAACTGTCGAGCCTGTTGAAGATGAGTATGATAGAGCTATAGAGGGCATTGCAATAAAGAGAGATGGTCTTTTATGGCAAGCATATGATGCAAAAAAAAGGAGGGGGGGGTTGTACTCGTCGCACTTTCTTCTTCAGGGTAAAATCAACCTTCTATCGACATTCTTTGACATACTTTGACTCATTTGTAAAAATATAATCTATTTACAGTGCAGGTATGTTAAATTGCTTTTTAGTCAACAATTATATTTGTTATATAGATGAATAAAATCGCTCTTATCGACGATGATCTGGAAATACGTCGGTTGTTAGACCAATACTTTGTAAAAAACGGATTTGAGGTGTCAGATTTCGCTGATGGTGAGAGCTTTTTGACGGAGGATTGCAAGCAATTTAACATAGTTATTTTGGATATTGGCTTGCCAGGTATGGACGGCCTAGAGGTGTGTCGTAAGCTTCGTCAAAACTCTTCGATTCCGATTATTATGCTCACTGCTGCCAGTGATGACTTTGATCGAATTTTGGGATTAGAGCTGGGAGCGGATGATTATGTGAGCAAGCCTTTTAATCCGAGAGAGTTGCTTGCCCGAGTTAAGGCATTGCTTCGTCGTGTAAGTGTCGAAGATGATACCACTGATTCTCGTATACACATAAACCATGTTGCCAGAAGTGTGACTATCGAAAGTGTGCAAGTAGAATTGACTGGCGCTGAGTTTGACTTGCTTTGTGTTTTGCACAAGCAAGCTGGAACTGTTCTGACTAGAAATGAAATCGGTGAATTGTTGCGTGGTAGAAGAACGCAACCGTTTGATCGATCTATTGATACGATAGTTAGTCGTCTTCGCCAAAAACTTGCCGATTATTTTGAGGGTGAAATTATTCAAAGTGTACGCGGCAAGGGTTACACATTGCTTTCGAAATAAACCAAAACAAGTTGTGACACTGATTATGATTTTTTATTGGAGAGGGTTGTCACAGTTACATAACAACTGAACCTCATTGTAAGGGGATAGTTGTTTGAATAATATTACAACTATGAATGATGGGGTTTAAAAACCGAATTCTACATTTTCTTTTGCCACAAACCATTGTGGCGAGAATGGCCGCTGTTCTATTTTCTGGAGTATTGCTTGCTCAGATATTAGGCACTGTTTATTGGGTTGAGCAAGTTGAGTCAGCTGAGAGAGACCGGCTGGTTGAGGTGTCACAATCCATGGGCTCTCGTATTGGGCAAACCGTTGGGTTTTTTGAAAAACTGCCAAAACAATACCGTCATATGGTTCTTGATCAGTTACGCGATATGGGAGGCACTCGCTTTTTTGTTTCCGTGAATAGGGAATTTATCGAGTTAGACCAAATAATTGAAACAGAGTTTTCGTCACTAGTTCGCAGTAACCTACGGTCGAGCATATTGGATCAAACAGGCACTATTCATGAACTAACGATTCAATTTGTAGACTTTGATGATCTTAAAATATTATCGGGCGACAATACCATGGTTGACTTGCCACCAAAGTGGAAAAGATTTGCTTTGATGGAACCTGGCGATTCAAGCCCTTTTGCCGTTGTTCAATTTCCGATAGACAAGGAGTGGATGTATCTAACTACAGTTGTGCCGAATGGTGGTGTAATGCTCGGCACCAATTGGATTAGTGGTGAACGCATAATAAGCCTTGTCGGAGTTTCTATTGCGGTGCTGCTGTTTATGATTATATTGATTCGCTGGGTTGTTTTGCCATTCAAGTTATTGGCGAGCCAGGCCGACCACTTGGGGAAGGGGCGTAATCCGCGACAATTGGTTGAGAGTGGCTCTAAAGAAGTGGTAACAACAATCAGAGCGTTTAATGCTATGGCTAGACGTATTCAAAAGTTTATCTCTGAAAGGGAGCAGTCATACGCCGCTATCTCGCATGACTTAAAAACACCATTAACGAGAGCGCGCCTTAGGGTTGAAGAAATGGATGAAAGCGAGATGAAAGAAAACCTTATTGGAGATTTGGAGTATCTTGACCAGATGGTAAAAGGTAGCCTGCAAGTAATGACAGATGGCACTATTTATGAAAACTCTACGACTATTAATTTAAACAACTTACTGGATGAATTGACCAGTAAAGAAAAAATTCTTGGTTTGCCTATTGCACTTAAGATGCAGAAGAACATGACAATCAATGGGCGAGCTATCGCAATCGAAAGGCTTTTCTCTAATTTGATAAATAATGCCCTAACCTACGGCAAGGGCGTTGAAATCAAAGGAACAAAGCAAGTCAACGGACTCCTGATAAAAGTCATGGATCGAGGGCCAGGTTTATGTGATGCAGAAAAAGCTAATGTATTTGAGCCGTATTATCGTCTAGAACAACACCTCTCCAGTAGTCATTCTGGCCTAGGTTTAGGGATCGTGCGTAACATTGTAAACCTCCATGGCGGCGATATTGAATTAAAGGATCGTCAAGGAGGCGGTCTGATTGTCGAGATTTATTTCCCTTTGTAATGTTTTGCCACATTATGTAGTATTTAGCCACATAGGTGCTCTTAGAATTGCTAGTGTGTTCCAATGTGGGAGCATAAAACTAAATAAAAGGAAAAAACTATGAAAAACAATAAAAAAGTTTCGGCGATTGCTGCAGCTGCCATTATGGCAAGCTCGACAGCAGTTATGGCCGGTGAAGTTGAAGTACTACATTGGTGGACAAGTGGCGGTGAAGCTGCTAGTGTTGGATATTTAAAGGACAAGTTAAGCGATGCTGGCGTTAGCTGGACTGATTTTGCCGTTGCTGGTGGTGGTGGTGAAAACGCCATGACTGTTCTTAAATCTAGAGCTATCTCGGGCAACCCGCCTACAGCAGCTCAAATCAAAGGCCCTTCAATTCAAGAATGGGGTGATTTAGGATTTTTAGCTGATATCGATGCTGTTGCTCAAGCAAACGACTGGGACAGTCTTTTACCTAAAGTTGTTTCAGACGTAATGAAGCACAATGGTAAATATGTTGCTGCGCCAGTTAACGTTCACAGAGTTAACTGGATGTGGTCTAATCCTGAAGTATTCCGTGCAGCGGGTGCTACTATCCCTACAACATGGGATGATTTCATGGTACAGGCTAAGAAAATTCAAGATGCTGGTTATATTGCTTTAGCACACGGCGGACAAGCTTGGCAGGATGCTACGTTATTCGAAGCAGTTGTACTTGGTGTTGGTGGTGCAGACTACTACAAGAAGGCTTTTGTTGAAACAGACATGAGCGCACTTCGGAGCGATACGACGTTAGCGGTATTTGAAACGTTTGGTCAATTGCGTCAGTTTATTGATACTAACTCACCTGGACGTGATTGGAACGTAGCTACTTCAATGGTTATCAATGGCGAAGCAGCGATGCAAATTATGGGCGACTGGGCGAAAGGTGAATTCAAAGTAGCTGGTAAGAGTGTTGGTACTGATTACACATGTACTGCTGCGCCAGGTACTTCAGGTACGCACACGTTCAACATCGACTCTTTTGCATTCTTTGCGCAATCAGATGCAAGCGCCACTGCGGCTCAGGCAGTTATGGCTGCGGAAATTCTTGGTAGCGACTTCCAAGAAGTATTCAACCTTAACAAGGGCTCAATTCCTGCACGCTTAGGCATGTCACGTGATAAGTTCGATTCATGTGCCCATGATTCAATGGATGCATTTGTTGCGAGCTCTCAAACTGGCGGCCTAGTACCGAGCTTTGCCCACGGCATGGCTGTTTCATCGGCAGTTTCTGGTGCGATTTATGACGCTGCTACAAACTTCTTTAACACAAATCAAAGTGCAGAAGAAGGTGTAAGACAATTGGTTGGTGCGATTGCAGCAGCTAAATAAAGTGCAGTAATTATTAAGCATTAGGCAAAAGCTCTCCTTTTTTGCCAACTCGCTTAATAGGCACAAGCAGGGCGCTCAGTTTCAGCATGAGCGCCCTACTTTTTTATAGATTGATCAGCATGATTGAATTAAAAAATGATAATCACGTTGTTGTTAGTACAAGTAATTAAATTACAATCGCATTGATAAAAGGAATCACAGTGCTAAACTTATTAGAAAAACACCTTCCAAAAATTGTTATTGCTCCCACAACAGTGGCGATGATAGTGTGTATGTATGGCTTCATTTTATGGACGGGTCTATTGTCATTCACGAAAAGTCGGATGATGCCGCAATGGGACTTCGTCGGATTTGAGCAGTATGTACGTTTATTTGATAATCCAAGGTGGCATGTTGCACTTGATAATCTATTTATATTTATATTTTTATTTATTGCCATCTCATTAGTTTTAGGGCTTTTATTGGCAATATTTCTTGATCAAAGAATTCGTAATGAGGGTGTAATCCGAACCATTTATTTATATCCAATGGCCATATCGTTTATTGTTACCGGTACCGCCTGGAAGTGGATTCTTAACCCCGGTCTTGGTATCGAAAAATTACTCCGTGATATGGGCTTCGTGGATTTTGAATTTCGTTGGCTTGTTGATCCAGATATGGCAATTTACACCATAGTAATAGCTGCCGTGTGGCAATCCAGTGGCTTTGTTATGGCCATGTTTTTGGCTGGATTACGTGGTGTTGATGACAACCTCACCAAGGCGGCCAAGATTGATGGGGCATCAGCCATAAGATTGTATTGGCACATTATTTTACCCATAATGCGACCTGTGTTCTTTAGCGCTATTGTTATTCTTACTCATATTGCAATTAAAAGTTTTGACTTGGTGCAGGCGCTTACAGGTGGCGGGCCTGGGTATGCCTCTGATTTACCGGCTAATTTTATGTACACTTTTGCCTTCAATAGGGCGCAGATGGGGGTGGGTGCCGCAAGTGCCATGATTATGTTGTTTGGGGTTCTGGCTGTTCTTATTCCTTATTTATATTCTGAACTGCGGGAGAAAAAATCATGAATCTGAAAATGTTATCTGGTATCAGTCTTGGTCGAGTGGCAATCTATTTAATACTGATTGTATTCGCCTTGCTTTATTTAGCCCCTCTGTACGTGATGCTCACCACATCACTTAAAGACATTGAAGAAATTCGTAGTGGTAATTTACTGGCCCTACCGAATGATCCTACTTTTTATGCGTGGATTAAAGCCTGGTCTTCCGCTTGCACTGGCAGTGAATGTAATGGCCTTGCTCCTTTTTTCTGGAATAGTGTGAAGATAGTGGTTCCAGCGGTATTAATCTCAACTGTTGTTGGTGCATTTAATGGCTATGTTTTGGCGAAATGGAAGTTTAAAGGCAGTGAACTGTTGTTTGGCGCACTACTGTTCGGTTGTTTTATTCCATTTCAGGTAATTTTATTGCCAATGGCAATATTGCTGGCGAAATTAGGCTTGGCAAATACTGTCTCTGGGTTGGTATTGGTGCATGTGATATATGGTGTCGCCTTTACAACATTATTTTTTCGTAATTATTATGTTGGCATTCCAACCGAACTGGTTCGTGCCGCACAACTTGATGGCGCTGGTTTTTTCAATATTTTTAGACATGTTTTCCTACCGCTGTCGACACCCATCTTTGTGGTAACAATAATCTGGCAGTTTACCCAAATATGGAACGATTTTTTATTTGGTGTGGTTTATTCAGGCCCAGGAACCCAGCCGATTACTGTGGCATTGAACAATTTGGTCAATACTTCAATTGGCGGTAAAGAATATAACGTGGATATGGCGGCAGCTATTATCGCTGCGCTACCGACCCTGTTCGTTTATGTGGTTGCAGGAAAATATTTTGTACGTGGCCTAACCGCCGGAGCTGTGAAAGGCTAGTAATAGTAAATTTATAAGACAAATAATAACTAAACAAATGGACAACAATATGGGACATATACAACTTAACAATATCTGCAAGTCTTTTGGCTCGACAGAGGTGCTCAAAAACATTGATCTTGAAATTCAAGATGGTGAATTTTTAATTTTAATCGGGCCATCCGGTTGTGGCAAGTCCACTCTTATGAACTTAATTGCCGGTCTTGAGGATATTACCAGTGGAGAGATTGTCATTGGTGGTAGCGATGTATCTGATAAGTCGCCAAAAGACAGGGACATTGCCATGGTGTTTCAGTCGTATGCATTATATCCAACAATGAGTGTTGGAAGAAATATCAGTTTTGGCTTGGAGATGCGTAAAGTGCCAAAAGCAAAGCGGGAAAAAATTGTTGCCGAGGTGGCAGAGCTGCTTCAGATTGATCATCTTTTGGATCGCAAACCCGGCCAGCTGTCAGGCGGACAGCGTCAACGGGTAGCCATGGGACGAGCTTTGGCGCGATCACCAAAAGCTTTTTTATTTGATGAGCCGTTATCTAATTTAGATGCGAAACTCAGAGTTGAGATGCGTACTGAAATCAAGAAATTGCATCAACGTCTGGGCACAACTATTGTTTATGTGACGCATGATCAGGTCGAAGCAATGACATTGGCTGATAGAATTGCTGTATTGAAAGATGGTGTGGTACAACAACTGGGAACGCCCTACGAAATATACAATGATCCAGTCAATCATTTTGTTGCTGATTTTATGGGCTCTCCTGGAATGAACTTTGTTGAGTGTGTTGTTTTTAATGACAAATTGGTTATTGAGAGTGCCTCGAAAAGCTATCAGTTAGCGGTGCCCTGTGCAAAAGCGATAAAAGATTCGGGTTTGGAGAGCGTGCTATTGGGTATACGCCCGGAGATGCTTACCGATCCCAAGCCGTATGACGATAGTGGGTTTGTTCAAGAAGTGTGTTTTGATGTGGAAGTTGTTGAACCAATGGGTGCCGATACAGTAGCGATTGGCAAATGGAGCGACACTGAAGTGCAGGTTAGGTTAAGCCCAGAATCGGGTGAAGTGGCAGGTGAGGGTTTTACTCTGCAGGTTGACACAAGTAAGTCGATTATTTTTGACCCACGTTCGGGTAATCGAATTCGCTAACAGGTTGAACATATATATTTATAATAATGGAAAGGTGGCAATTATAAATACGCTTGCAAAATTATCTGGAGCTATTAAGTGAGATTCGGAATTTTGGGTGAGGCAAAAATAGCTCGTGAATGGCTAGTGCCAGCAATTATCGAAGCTGGACATGAGGTTACCCATCTTGGGCGCAGAAACCCCTGTCAAGAAGCCTTACCCGAAATTTATCAAGACATTATTGAAACTGACTATGAGAGCTTGTTGGCAGAACCAACTATTGATGCAATCTACAATCCTTTACCAAATCACCTTCATGTGCCATATTCCATCGCTGCACTCCAATCAGGCAAACACGTACTCTGTGAAAAACCTGTCGCATTAAATATAAAAGAGTTGAAGCAACTTGAAACAGTGGCCAGTAAAAGTGGCTGTTATTTTCAAGAGGCCTTTATGATTTCACACCATCCGCAGTGGCAATGGTTACAAAAATTAGATATTGGTAAAATTCAATCAGCACATTTTATTTTTAGCTACCCCCAACAACCCTCTGGTAACTTTAGAAATCGTTCAACGGATGGCGGCGGCCCTCTATATGATATTGGTTGTTACGCTATTTTGACCGGTTGTTTGCTTTTTGGAGGCATGCCTGAAGTTATCTCAGCAGTTGCAATAATGAGTGACAAATATGATGTCGAGAAACAAGTTGATGCTGTACTTAGGTGGCCGAATGGTGCAATTCTTAACTTTACCGTTTCGGGTGATGCTGCGCTTTGTCAAACTTTGCATGTTTTAGCGAGCAATGGCTGGGCAAATCTTGATGTACCAGTTAATCCTCCTGAGATAACACATGCGCACTGGTCAACTGGAGGTTTAGAGAAAGGTACTAAAGTGAGCTTCTCAAAGTGTAACCAATACAGATCCATGGTTGATGATTTTGTAACCCGAGCCAATTCAAACACCCTTTCAGATTTCTCACATTCTAAGGTCGTAATACAAATTATCAATGAAATTCAGCAAAGATTAGGCCTTGTGTGCAAATAACCCTTTATATCAATCGATAGGTAGGATCCAATATCAAAGCTGATGTGGTAGACATTTATACGGATGAATCCCAGCCGCCATTCACAACTGACAGCTACGTAGCGAGTGGTAAGATCGACATTAAGGAGGTTGAAGAACCAGGTCGTGGCAAGGTGACTCAGTTCAGTTATAATACCGATGAAGGGGTGGCTTTCTGGCAAGGCCCTATTGGCTTTGACTTTAGTAAATTTAAGTATCTGGAGTTTGATGTCAAACGTCTAGTTGACCCGCGTAAGAAGGGTGGACTGGTGATGAAAATGGACTGTTTCTACCCTTGTGGCACTGGTGATATCTCTTTTGAAAAGGCACCAGTTGGTGAGTGGAAACACTACCGTTTTGCCTTGACTGACCTGGTGAAGCACCCTGGTTCTACTTTGAACCTGACCGATGTCAATACGCCACTGGTGGTATTCCCTGACTGGAGTAATCAAAATGGCGTGGTACTGCGTGTTGATAACGTGCGTTTATTGCGCAGGGATCAGTAAGCCTTATAAGCTATTAGTATGATTTTTCGATCACACACTTATCAGTCGCTAACAGTTGTCATGCCGAATTGTAATGCTTTGATACACATTGACATAATTGTGGCGATAAACTATGTGGATTCTATTGGAGTAAGAAATTGACTATATTTCTGAAAACAAAAATGGCGGTTATTATTGCAACTACTGCTGGAATTGATTTAAATATAATTTACAATTATGTCTGATAGTCTTAATAACAATTGCTCAAATAATACCCAAGTATTTGTTTTGTTTGGAGCCACCGGGGATTTGGCCTTGCGGAAAATATTCCCCGCTTGGTATCAGCTGCAACGAGCCGGTTTACTGGCACCAACATTAAAAATACTTGCTGTCGGCAGGAATCAGTCGACTTCAGAACAGTTTAGACAAAAGGTATCAAGTGCTCTCGCCACCTATGCGCCGCAAGGTCAAAAAGACATTAACACTTGCCAATCTCTAATAGATCGCATTGATTATATTCAATTAGAGTTATTGGGGTCAAGTGACTACATTAAATTAAAAAGTGCTGTGGAATCTGCGGGGGCTGTGGTCACTTATTATTTAGCAACACCTCCGAGCCTTATTGAGCCAATATGTGAGAATCTTAACAAAGTTGGCGCAGTAATAAGCACAAGTAAAATTGTTGCAGAAAAACCTATTGGTTGTGATCTAGCATCTTCAAAGGCTGTCAATGATAAATTAGCGCATTATTTTGATGAGTCACAAATATATCGAATCGACCACTATCTGGGCAAAGAGACGGTGCAAAATCTTATTGCTCTGCGTTTTGGCAATTCCATTTTAGCCAATCAGTGGAGTCACAAAAATATTGACTATGTTGAAATAACTGCTGCTGAATCAGTGGGTATTGAAGACCGCTGGGGTTATTATGACGATGTAGGCCAAATGCGTGACATGATACAAGGCCATCTTCTGCAGCTACTGTGTCTTGTTGCTATGGAGCCTCCTGCGCAGTTAAATGCACAAAGTATCCGTAATGAAAAAGAACAGGTATTACAAGCCTTGCGGCCGATTTCTTCAGAGAACATCTCTGATAATGTCATTCGAGGTCAATATGGTGATGGACAGTGCGCAGACGGTTTTGTGCCGGGTTATCTGAATGAAGTTGGCGCCAAGTCTCAAAGTGAAACAGAAACATTTATTTGTATTCGCGCAGAAATTGACAACTGGCGCTGGTCGGGCACGCCTTTTTATTTGCGAACCGGCAAACGAATGGCGGAAAAAATCACTGAGATTGTGGTCCACTTTAAGCCCGATCCTCATCATATTTTCGACGCTAATCAAAAAAGTATTGTGCGCAATACTCTGATTATTCGACTGCAACCGACAGAGGGAATTTCACTGCAAATGTTGACTAAAAGTCAAGGAATAGAACAAGGTATGCGCCTGAGACGCGATCCATTGCATCTTGATTTTATTGAAACCCAACAAGCGTCTAGAATTCCTGATGCTTATGAAAGATTATTGTTTGAGGCTCTCAAGGGAGATCAAAGTCTATTTGTGGGCAGAAATGAAGTTGAGCTGGCATGGGCGTGGTGTGATCAGGTGATAGGCGCATGCGACCAATCTCCTCAGCTACTCCATCCTTATCCAGCTGGAAATTCTGGGCCGATTGAGGCTCGACAACTGATTCAAAAATATGGACATCAATGGCATGAAGATCAATAAGCCGGATTACTTACCCGAACATATTCATTGGCACGGCGCGAATAGTGCCGAGCAATTGTCTGAAGATTTAAGTCAGACAATTAGGCAATTATTATCTCAGGGGCTATCGCAAGATCAACGTGCCAGTTTGGCGGTGTCTGGCGGGCGCACTCCTGTTGCCCTATTTGAGAGGCTCTCTCAATCAAGGTTGGATTGGAGCAAAATAGACTTGTCGTTAGTGGATGAGCGCTGGGTCGAGGTATCGCATGTTGATAGTAACGAAGCATTAGTAACAAAACATTTATTACAAAACAACGCCAGCCAAGCAGTTTTTATCGCTATAAAAAATAATGCCAAAAGTGCCAAGGATGGTCAGCCAACATGTGAGCAGGCGCTAAGTCAAGCCAAACAACCTTTTGATGTTGTGGTGTTAGGCATGGGCAACGATGGCCACACAGCGTCCCTGTTTCCCTGCAGTGAAGAATTGACTTTGGCAATGGATCCTGATTATCAGCATACCTGCATTGCTACCACGCCGACAAGCGCCCCTTATCAACGCATGAGTCTGTCGCGCAGCGCCATCAGTCATGCCAACAACATCATTCTCCATATCACCGGCAAGGACAAGCTCAGCACTCTTGAGCTTGCTATGAACAACAAAGACGCAAGTCAAATGCCTATTTATGCATTTTTAACCCAACCAATGAGTATTTACTGGTGCCCTTAAAACATTTACCTACGCCCACAGGAGGGCTATCTTGACCAACCAAGCCTTAGAAGCAATCACAACAAAGATTATTGAAAGAAGTAAACCAAGTCGTGCTGACTATTTACAACGCATGTCTGTCATGGATAGCGGCAAGGTTTCCAGAGAGATGTTATCCTGCGGCAATTTAGCGCACGGCGTAGCCGCTTGTAGCCAGGGTGAGAAGGACACACTTAAATCCATGCTGCAATCAGACATCGGCATTATCTCCGCTTATAACGATATCTTGTCTGCTCATCAGCCTTATCAGAGGTTTCCAAAAATTCTTAAAGAAGCAGTGGCAGAGATGGGCAGTGTTGCACAGTTTGCAGCTGGTGTGCCGGCTATGTGTGACGGCGTGACCCAAGGTCATGACGGCATGGATTTAAGCTTATTCAGTCGCGATGTGATTGCCATGTCAACAGCCATTGCCTTGTCTCATAACTTATTTGATGCCGGCTTATGCTTAGGCGTATGCGATAAGATAGTACCGGGTTTATTAATTGGCGCACTCAGCTTTGGCCACCTGCCTTTTGTATTTGTCCCTGCAGGCCCGATGCCATCCGGCTTGCCCAATAAAGAAAAAGCTCGAATTCGGCAATTGTATGCCGAGGGAAAGGCAACTCGAGATGAGTTACTGGAATGTGAAATGGCTTCTTACCATGGCGCTGGAACCTGCACCTTTTATGGTACAGCCAACAGCAATCAACTGTTAATGGAGGTCATGGGCCTGCACTTGCCGGGCTCGTCCTTTGTACCACCCGAAGGTGAATTCAGAGATGTTCTTACAAAGGCCGCTGCTCAACAAGCGGTTAAGCTAACCCGCTCAGAAGATAAGGCCAGTCTGGCAAAAATCGTCAGTGAAAAAACCATTGTTAATGCAATTGTTGCACTGCTGGCAACCGGTGGATCCAGCAACCATGTTATGCATCTTGTGGCCATTGCTCGAGCCGCCGGCATCATCATCAATTGGGATGATTTTTCTGCATTATCAGAAATCACTCCCAGCATAACACGCATATACCCTAATGGTGAAGCAGATATCAATGTGTTTCATGCGGCAGGTGGTGTACCTTTCGTCATTCGAACTCTGTTAGAGGCTGGATTGTTGCATGAAGATGTGTACACAATACTAGGTTTTGGTCTTGCTAATTTCACCAAGGAGCCGATCCTCAAAGACAATAAGATTGACTGGCAAGATGCACCAAAAAGCTCCGCTCAATTGGATGTTTTGCGACCGGCAAGTTCACCTTTTGCTACAACAGGTGGTTTGACTCTATTAACTGGAAATCTAGGTCGCAGTGTGATGAAAGTTTCAGCGGTAGCCAAGGAGTGTCAACAAATAACTGCTCCTGCAATGGTGTTTGATTCTCAACAGGCCTTAAAAGATGCATTTGATCTTGGCAAAATGGAGAAGGATTTGATTGCAGTGGTGAGGTTTCAGGGCCCACAGGCGTGCGGCATGCCGGAATTACACCAACTGATAACTTATCTCGGCGTCCTGCAGGACCGGGGATTTAAGGTTGCTCTGGTTACAGATGGGCGCTTGTCTGGTGCCTCCGGTAAGGTTCCGGCTGCCACGAAGCTTTGGCCTGAGGCCCTTGACGGTGGCATGATCGCAAAAATACAAGATGGTGATGCGATAACACTGGATTGTGGCAGTAACCAGCTGAATTTGTTGGTGAGTGAAGATGAGTTAGGCCAAAGAACATTCGCTCAGCTGAGCGATAAAACAAGTGCTTATGGCATGGGTCGTGAGTTGTTTGCATACATGCGTCAAGGCGTAAGTAGTGCAGAGTTCGGCGCAAGTTGTTTTTGGCCTTCCAAGTAAGGGCTTGTGACGTTTAAGATTTGGCGGTAAGGTTGATTATGAAAGATACAAAACATAAGGGACAATTTAATTTAGTGGGAGATATTGGCGCAACAAATGCTCGTTTCTCTGTTGTAAAGGTTGGCACCTCTGATTTGGAAAATATTCGATATTTTCCGTGTACTGAGTTTGCTAATTTTCAACAAGCGATAAAAAGCTATTTAAGTGAGTTTACGGATGTAACCATTAATTCAGCATGTTTTGCGATAGCTGGAGCTGTTCATTCGGAATCATTTAAACTTGCCAATAACCATTGGCACATAAGCAAAAATGATGTGACTTCGGCATTAAACGATATACCTATTCATTGGTTAAATGATTTTTCAGCTCAAGCGCTTGCCACAACAGCTCTTCCGCCTAATGATCTGCGGGTTGTTAATGCTGGCTGTATGCGCTCTGAAAGACAAAGATTGGCGATTGGTGCTGGAACTGGTTTGGGCGTTTGTGGATTGTTAAAATTGCCAAAAGGCTGGTTGACAACTCCGGGTGAAGGTGGCCACGTTGATTTTGCGCCAAACTCCGAACTGCAGTTCAAAGTATTGACCCACTTACAGAAAAAATATGGACATGTTTCAGTAGAGCGCATTTTATCTGGACCAGGAATATTGAATTTGTATCAAGCTCTGGCTGAAATTTGTGGACAAGAGGCAAAATTCAAAACCCCTGCTGAGATAACCAGTGCTGCGACAAGCTCTAATGCAGATGTGTTGGCATACGATACATTGCAGTTATTTTGTCAAATTTTTGGCCGTGTTGCAGGAGATGCTGCTTTGAATATGGGTGCTTTGGGCGGCGTCTATATAACTGGCGGTGTCATTCGAAATTTTCTTGAGTTGTTCTTGGCTAGTGACTTTAAAAAATGTTTTGAGGACAAGGGTCGCATGCAATGCTATATGTCAGACATACCTGTTTTGATTTCAACAACTCGATACATGGGGCTGCTAGGCGCAGCTCAAATTTTAAATAACACCACTCATTAGCGGACTATATATGCGCACAAAAACAATTGATTCAATTTGTAAGATGAACGGCGTCATGCCAGTTCTTAAGCTGAACGATGCGCAGCAAACCGCAGGAATAGGTCGGGCCCTCATCGAGGGGGGGTTAACAGTGCTGGAAGTGACATTACGAAGTGAATATGGACTCAGCGCCATTAAGCAATTAAAACAACTCCACCCCGAAGCAATCATCGGCGCTGGCACAGTAACCAATGTAGACCAATTTAAAGAATGTGTTGATATGGGTGCTGATTTTATTGTTAGTCCTGGCTTTACATCTGAATTGTTGGATTTTGGCGCTCAGAGCAATATGCCGTTTTTGCCAGGCGTATCTACAGTAAGTGAAATTATGACAGCTATGGAATTCGGCTTTTACAAACTCAAATTGTTTCCTGCGTCTATTGTAGGTGGACCAAGCTTCCTGAAGTCAGTTTTCGGTCCACTTCCTCAATTGGAGTTTTGTCCAACTGGAGGAGTTACCGCCGACAATGCGCGTGATTATCTGCAACTGCCAAATGTGATGTGTGTGGGTGGAACTTGGCTGACACCACCAAGCTTAGTTGAAAGAAGTGATTGGTCTGGCGTAAAAGATTTGGCCAGATACGCCTCAAGCAATTTAAACACCATGTCGTCTTATGAGTCATGAATTTTTTGTTTGCAGATCTTGAATTTGATTGTGCTCAAATCTAGTCTTACCATATGCGTTGAATTCTTATGGATCTAACAACACCCGCACTTCTTTTTCCGGGGATTTCTTTGCTTTTGCTTGCCTATACCAATCGATTTCAAACACTTGGGTTGTTAATTCGTCAAATGAATAAACAAAAAAATGAACTTAGTCGTGTACAAACTAAAGAGCAGCTGATAATTTTGAAAAAACGCATTGAGTACATCAAACAAATGCAAACCTACGGGATTATCAGTTTTATTTTTTGTGTGTTTTCCATCTTTGGTCTATTTATAGACTATGAGTTACTTGGTGTTCACCTGTTTGGTTTTAGCTTGTTGTTATTGGTGGCATCACTCGTCTACGCTCTGATTGAGACGCTTTTGTCAACCAGGGCCTTAATGATAGAGTTGGATAGCTGATTAAGTGCTAGGATTTTTTTCATGATATTTCTTTCTTACTAGTGGTTCTGTTTGCCATTGTTAGTAGTTGAGGTTATGAAGGCTGCGCTCATCGAACAATGCTTTCAGACTTGCGTGCTTCAGGGGATAACACTATTATTATTTACTTGAGCCAAGTATTTTTAGCCTCAGAATCTTTATTACTCCCTAGAAAAACTCTGGCACTAATCAAAAAGTGCATACCCGAACAGTCCTTGCCTAAATCCTTCGGAAGTGCCTCGCAAAGTTAAGCCTTTTACTTTTTCATCGTGGTAAGTTTCTCTCTTTCCAATTTGAGCAGCGGGTAGATTATCAAGTATCTTTGCTGTAAAATTAGCCACTGCTTATAAATTTAGCTTTCTTGTTTAACATTTCGGACACACAAAAGACAAGGAAGTATCGCGTTAGAGCTTTACAGAGATGTAGGGCCTTTTTTTTGTATCAAACCCCAGGAGAAAATATGAAAGTTGAAAATGGAAAAGTAGTAACAATGCATTACACACTCAAGAATGACGCTGGTGATGTGATTGATTCATCTGAAGGTAAAGAGCCGATGCCATTTTTACAAGGCCACGGTAACATTATTCCTGGCTTAGAAACTGCATTGGAAGGCAGTAAAGTAGGTGATAAGCTTGATGTTTCAGTTGAGCCAGAAGAGGCTTACGGTCTTAGACTTCAGGACGCTATTCAAGAAATTCCAAGCTCAGCACTTCAGGGTGTTGATAATTTGACTATTGGTATGCAGCTTCAATCACAGGACGAAGAGGGTCACCCCTTTGTTGTTACTGTGACAAAAATTGAAGATGAAGTGATTACGGTTGACGCCAATCACCCATTAGCTGGTGAGACCTTGCATTTTGCGGTCAGTATTGAGTCTGTCCGTGACGCGCAAGAGGAAGAAATCTCTCACGGTCACGTCCACTAATAAAACACCTTACAAAAGGGCATTATGAAGTCACATAATTGCCCTTTATGCTCTTCAAATAAAACCCAACTTTATCACACTGACGACACTCGTCAATACCACGCTTGCTGTGTGTGTGAGTTTGTTTTTGTTCCGAGTGTTTTTCATCTAAGTGAAGTCGATGAAAAATTCCGCTACGATCAACATAATAACGATCCAAACGATGCTGACTACCGACGATTTTTATCGCAAGTAGCAAAACCATTGTTAGAGAGGCTGCCCAAACAAGCTAAAGGGCTTGATTTTGGCTGTGGTCCAGGCCCAACGCTATCGATTATGTTTGAAGAGCAAGGCTATACGGTCGACTTATTCGATAAGTTTTACGCTCAGAATGACGCAGTTTTTCATTGTAAATATGATTTTATTTCAGCAACCGAAGTTGTGGAGCACTTGTCTCAACCTGCATTTGAAATGAGTCGCTTGTGCAATATGTTAAACCCTGGTGGCGTGCTTGGGGTAATGACTGAAATGCTGTCGGATAATGTGAATTTTACGGATTGGTACTATAAGAATGACCCTTCGCATATCGGATTTTTTAGTCGAAAAACATTTCTATATTTAGCCAAATTATGGCAGATTAAATTAACTATCGTCTCTGACAGAGTGGTTATTTTCGAGAAATAATTGAGTCGTCTAATCTTCGAGTAAGCGAAGGTAGCTATTGTATCGATAAGGGTGAATGTTGCCTGACTCAAGTGCTTCTTTAATTGCACAATTAGGTTCATTGGTGTGTTGACAGTTTCTAAAGCGGCAATGACCTAGCAGAGGTTGAAATTCTATAAAGCCGTTGAGAATGTCCTTTGTACTAAGGTTGTCCAGCTGAAATTCTCGAATACCAGGAGAGTCAATTAAGTCGCCACCACTGGCGATTTTGTAAATACAAGTGTTGGTTGTCGTGTGTTTTCCAAGTTTGCTTTTTTCGCTGATTTCATTAACCCTAATGTTTAAATCGGGAATAAGCTCATTAATGAGAGAAGACTTGCCAACGCCAGACTGACCTAGGAAAATATGCGTTTTATCGGCTAATTGTTGTTTTAAATCATCTAAATTTAGGCGATCTTTAACA
>CAWVVS010000005.1:0-23618 GCA_963933655.1 uncultured Candidatus Thioglobus sp.
TGTTCTTGGACCGCTGACAAATCCTGCCAAAGCACCGAATCAAGTGATGGGTGTTTACGATAAAAATCTAGTCGAACCAATAGCCAATGTTTTAAAAAGTCTTGGCTCTCGCCACGTCATGGTGGTGCATTCAAAAGATGGCTTAGACGAACTTTCCATTGCAGATGATACTTATGTGGCCGAACTCAAAAATGGCGTGGTTTCTACTTATACCGTCAACCCTGCAGATGTTGGGCTGAGTCTAGGTAATCTTAATGATATTACTGCCGACGGCGCTGATGATTCACTGGCATTGATTAAAGACGCCTTTAACGGCAAACAAGGCTCAGCTAAAGATATCGTTGCTCTAAATGCAGGCGCTGCAATTTATGTCAGCGGACTTGCAGATAACCTTAAAGCTGGCGTTGAAAAAGCCAATCAAATCCTAGAGAATGGTGGCGCTCAAAGTAAACTTGAAGAGTACGTTGCGGCGAGTAACCAATAAATAACCGACTGATTATGAATAAAAAAACCAACCTTATCTGGATTGACCTTGAGATGACGGGACTTGTTCCTGAGAGCGATGTCATTATTGAAATTGCCACGGTTGTGACCGATGCAGATCTCAATGTGATTGCCGAAGGACCGTCACTTGCCATCCATCAAAGTGATGAGCGCCTCGCAGGCATGGATGAATGGAATACCAACCAACATGGCAAATCTGGACTTGTTGAGCGTGTAAAAAACTCCATGCTTTCGTCTGCAGATGCCGAAAAACAAACGCTGGTTTTTTTGCGTGAATTTGTCGATGCCGGTGCTTCACCGATGTGTGGTAATTCCATCTGCCAAGATCGGCGTTTTTTGTACAACTACATGCCGGAACTGGAAAAATTCTTCCACTATCGCCATATCGATGTCTCGACTTTAAAAGAGTTGGTTTCTCGTTGGAAACCTAAAGCCGCTGTTACAACAAATAAACAATCAGCGCACCTCGCTTTATCGGATGTTTACGATTCAATTAATGAATTAAAACATTATCGAGAGCACTTTATTGATGACAGCCTCTAAATACCTCTCGCCAGCAAAAATCAACCTGTTTTTGCATATCACTTCAAAAAGAGCAGATGGCTACCATAATCTGCAAACCATTTTTCAGCTACTAGATTTCTGCGATGAAATTAGCTTTTGGGTGCGCGATGACGGCAAGATTAATCGCATTAAAGGCAATGAAACTATTGCCGCCGATGATGACCTTCTCATTAAAAGCGCTAGGGCACTTAAAAAATACTCCGCCAGTTCATTGGGTGTTGATATTTCCATCGATAAGAAAATTCCTGCTGGTGGTGGTCTTGGTGGTGGCAGTTCCAATGCAGCAACGGTGTTATTAGCCCTTAACGAACTGTGGCATTTAAACCTGGATGAACGAACATTGCTTGAAATTGCTCAGACATTGGGTGCGGACGTACCTGTTTTTGTCTCTGGTAAAAGCGCCTGGGCAGAGGGTATTGGCGATATATTAGAACCAATAGACTTACCCAAATATTATTATTTGGTGGTTTCAATTGATAAACACATCTCCACAGCAGAAATATTCTCGCACAAAGCATTGACAATGACGCCTGTACAAAGGAAAATAGCGGACTTTTCGAGACTGTCTGATCTGCATAACGACTGTTTAGATGCTGCAATTTCGCTGCAAAGCGAGATAAAACAAGCACTCAAGCATCTAAACTCAACTGCAAATCATCTGGATAATGCTAGAATGACGGGAACGGGTTGCTGTGTTTTTGTAGCCTTTGAAAACGAAAAAGATGCTTTGGTGGCAAAAAAACAGCTACCAGAACATTGGTTTGGTTTTGTTGCACGAGCGATTAACACCTCACCTAACTATAATTGGGCTGTCGCCAAGCGGTAAGGCAACGGGTTTTGATCCCGTCATGCGCAGGTTCAAATCCTGCCAGCCCAGCCATTTTTTACCGCGTCTTTTTTCGTTGAATTTCATTAAATCCTAAAAAACCCTCAATCACATAGTAATATATGAAAAAGATTTTTTTTGCATTGTCGTCTCTATTTGATAGACCCATTATCTTGTGGTGGTTATTAACATTGGGGACAATTTCTTTTGTTCTTGGTATTTCTATGCCAATGATGACAATATCAAAACTCATTATTATTCGAGATTCTTTCTCAATATTAACGGGACTTCTTGACCTCATTAAAGGCGGTCAAATTATTATTTTCCTTCTAGTTGCGGGCTTTAGTGTTGTCCTCCCATTACTGAAAATCTCTACTCTTTATTTGTTATTATCGAAAAAAACCAGCAGCAGTCGACACAAAAAAATCTTACATGCCATGCACGAATACGGGCGCTGGGCGATGTTGGACGTCATGATTGTCGCTCTGCTAGTTGTGACAGTTAAACTGGGTGCAATTGCCAGCATCCAAGTACATAGCGGTCTTTATATATTTGGATTCGGAGCTATACTGCTAATGGTTGTCACAGGCAAAGTGTCAAAACTTGTACAACAATCCACCGACTAAAGATTTAACAAGCAAAAACTCCTTGAAAGATCTGCTTGTGAAATTATTTTTCACAATTTATTGGCGTATAATTTGCACACTTCCAGAACACACTAATATCTATGCCATTAGACACTATCAAAATCTTTAGCGGTAACGCTAATCCTGGTCTCTCCTCTGAGATTATTAGTAACCTAAAAATTGACCAAAGCAAAGCCTTTGTCGGCAAATTTAGTGATGGCGAAGCGCAAGTTGAAATTCTAGACAACGTTCGTGGCTGTGATGTTTTTGTTATTCAGCCAACTTGCGGTCCATCGCCAGCAGAAACTTTGATGGAATTATTGATAATTGTAGACGCGCTTCATCGCTCATCTGCAGGGCGTATTACTGCTGTTGTTCCTTACTTTGGTTACTCAAGACAAGACCGTCGTTCACGCTTGACGCGTGTTCCGATTACCGCCAAATTAGTAGCTAAAATGCTTGAATCAGCAGGTGTTGATCGCATCTTAACCATGGATTTGCACGCTGATCAAATTCAGGGATTTTTTGATATTCCAATCGATAATATCTACGCACAACCTGTCCTAGTCAATGATATTCTTGCCCAAAATTTTAATGACGTGGTTGTTGTTTCACCTGATGTAGGTGGTGTGGTTAGAGCAAGAGCTGCTGCGAAAAAAATCAATGATGCCGATCTTGCGATTATTGACAAAAGACGCCCAGAACCAAACATGGTCAAAGTGATGAATGTGATTGGAGAGGTTGAAGGTCGTATCTGTGTAATGATTGACGATATGGTTGATACCGCTGGCACACTTTGCCAGGCTGCTGATATTCTGAAAGAGAAGGGCGCCACTAAAGTTGTGGCCTACGCTACACATGCTGTCTTGTCTGGCAATGCCATAAACAACATTAATAACTCAACATTGGATGAATTGGTTATTACCAACACCATTCCACTGACAGACGATGCTATAAATTGTTCAAAAATTAGACAATTATCGATTGCGCCTTCTCTTGCCAATGTCATTAGACGAATTAGTAGAGAGCAGTCAATAAGCTCTATATTTACTTGACGCCAAATAACCGCAATCTCCCGCCAAGGCGCTGAATTCAGAGTAAAAACTTATGTATAATCCACCCCCTGTTCGCTCAAAATATTTATTATGAAAACCACCACTAAAGAACACAAGCAAGCTCTACAAAACTTAATTATGAAAGGCAAGGAGCGTGGCTACCTAACCTATTCTGAAATTAACGACATGCTGCCTGAGGATTTACTCACGCCAGAGCAAGTTGAGCCGATTGTTACTATTCTTGAAGAGTTGGACATTACTGTTTCTGATGAAACACCGGATGCAGATACTTTGGTTATTGAATCAGGCGCCAAGGCACAATCAACCTCAGCTGAAGCTGCAGTTGCAGCATTAGCAGCGCTTGACTCCGAATTCGGCAGAACCACAGATCCAGTACGCATGTACATGCGTGAAATGGGTGTTGTTGAGCTTTTGGAGCAAAAAGACGAAGTTCGAATTGCCAAAGAAATCGAGGCGGGTGTTTTCGAAATCTTACAAGCAATTACTCTTTACCCTGCAATTTCTGAATACTTCTTTAAGGCTTATACTCGTTTAGAAGAAGGCAAATGTAAGATGACCGACGTTGTCATTGGCTATCAAGGTGATGCTGAAGAATTTGCAGTAAAACAGGCGATTATTGCAGAGCGCCTAGCCGAACAAGCTGAGATTGCTGCTGCAGCTGCTGCAGCTGCAGAAGAAGATGATGATTTTGACGAAGACGAATTCGATGAAGAGCTTGATGAGTTGGAGTACACAGGCCCAGATGAAGAACAAGTCTACATACGTTTTGAGAAAATTCAAAAAACTTTTAAAAGCTACACAGTTGCTAATGAAAAGCACGGTTACCAAGATGCTAAAACCGTTAAAGCAAGACATAAATTCTCGGTCGCTATTTCTGATTTAAGGCTTGCGCCAAAATTGGTTGGTACCATGATGGAACTTGTTACTGATCGTGTCAACGAAGTGCAAAAACAAGAAAAAATTATTCGTGATGCACTGAATTATGCCGGTGTAGACAAGGCAGTGTTCTACGATACATTCCCTAACAATGAAACCAACTTTGAATGGACCAAAACAATCAAATCCGAAGGCAAGGTGAAGGATGCAATGGCTGCATGTGCAGATGAAATCTACTATGCCCAGAAAAACCTCTTGGAAAGCCAGGAAGCTATGCAAATTACTGTTGCAGAGCTAAAAGAAATTAACAAAAAACTACGCGGTGGCGACCGTAGAGCGAAAAAAGCAAAATCACAAATGATTGAGGCGAACTTACGCTTGGTAATTTCAATTGCGAAAAAGTACGCGAATCGTGGCTTGCAATTCTTAGATCTGATTCAAGAAGGCAACGTTGGTCTCATGAAGGCGGTCGATAAATTTGAATACCGTCGTGGCTACAAGTTTTCAACTTACGCCACTTGGTGGATTCGCCAAGCGATTACTCGCTCGATTGCAGACCAAGCACGCACGATTCGTATTCCAGTTCATATGATCGAGACCATCAACAAACTTAACCGCGTAAGACGTCAACTTCTACAAAAATTTGGTCGTGAAGCAAGACCTGAAGAGTTGGCAGTTGAAATGGAATTACCAGAGTACAAAATTAACAAAATTCTTAAAATTGCGAAAGAACCTCTATCAATGGAAAACCCAGTAGGTGATGATGAAGACTCCACGATTGGTGATTTTATTGAAGATGAAAAACTTTCTTCTCCAGTTGATATAACAACCAAAGAAAGCCTCAAAGAAACAACGAGCGATTTATTGGCTAACTTATCACCAAGA
Organism: uncultured Candidatus Thioglobus sp.; assembly: GCA_963933655.1. Lineage (GTDB taxonomy): Bacteria > Pseudomonadota > Gammaproteobacteria > PS1 > Pseudothioglobaceae > Pseudothioglobus. The sequence goes on from CAWVVS010000005.1 coordinate 5,358, forward strand.
GAGGCAAAGGTTTTGAAAATGCGTTTTGGTATTGATATGAGCACCGACCATACTTTGGAAGAAGTGGGTCGTCAATTTGATGTTACTCGTGAGAGAATCCGTCAAATCGAAGCCAAAGCTCTACGTAAGTTGAGACACCCATCGAGAGCGCACAAGTTACAAAGCTTCTTGGAATAATATAGTCAAACCTGAGTTACTATTCGGGCCTATAGCTCAGCTGGTTAGAGCAGTCGACTCATAATCGATTGGTCCTTGGTTCAAGTCCAAGTAGGCCCACCATTTTTCTTTGTTTGCGACACGACTAGGGGTATGATTAAACCTATGTTTTCCGCATTATTGCCCTCACTCATCGAACTCACTTCACAGGTTGGCGAGCGCATCATGGTGCTTCATAGAGAAAAGCTTACTATCACTGTTAAGTCTGATAATACGCCACTGACAATCGCCGACGAAATGGCTCACAAATTGATTAGTGAAAAACTAGAAAAACTCACTCCAGGTATACCGATTCTTTCAGAAGAGTCACAAGAAATACCCTTCGCAATTCGCAAAGACTGGAGCGAGTATTGGTTGATTGATCCGCTTGATGGCACTCGAGATTTCCTAGATGGTAATTATGACTTTTGCATTAATATTGCTTATATCAAAAACAACTACCCCGTTTTTGGTCTCATTTATGTGCCTGTAAGCAAAGCTCATTATTATAGAATTCCTGGTGAGACCAGTATAAAACTGCTTGAAAATGTTTCTTACCCGCTTCAAACAAAGCAACCAGGACGTTGGCAACATGTTGTCATAGGGCATTATTCCTCAAAAAATAAACTGCTACAAAAACACCTCAGCAACAAAACTAATTTTGAGATTTTCCTCCAAGGCAGTGCGCTTAAATTTTGCACGATTGCTGAAGGAAAACATCATTATTACCCTAAATTCGGACCTTGTTCAGAATGGGATACGGCAGCTGGTGTTTGTATTCTTGAAGGCGCTGGAGGCAGTGTCAAAGGGCTTGACGGAAAGCCTCTTCGCTACAACACAAAAGAAGACAGTGTGAGCCCTGCATTTTTGGCTAGCGCCTAAGCTTACTCAAATTGCAAAGATAGATCGATTGATTGGATATGTTTGGTAATAGCGCCAATGGAAATATAATCAACCCCTGTTTCTGCATATTCCTGAATGTTGCTCTCGTCAATATTGCCCGAAGCCTCTAACGGACATTTTCCACTCGCCTTTCTAACGGCATCAGCCAGCACTCTTGGATCAAAATTGTCGCATAGTATTCGCGTCACACCAACAATAGCGAGCGCTTGATCTAATTGATCCAAGGTCTCAACTTCAACAATCACTGGCTTATCTGGGAATGACTTTAATGCTCTATCGATTGCCCCCTCAAGAGAGCCAATCGCTGAAATATGGTTTTCTTTAAGCATGACACAGTCAAACAGACCCATGCGATGATTGCTTCCACCACCACTTTTAACTGCTTGTTTTTGTGCATGGCGGAGATTTGGTAGGGTTTTTCGCGTATCAAGTAATTTGGCTTTGGTATGGACAATTAAATCTGCTAATTGTCTTGTTTGAGTTGCTGTGGCGCTTAATGTCTGGAGGAAATTCAGCGCAGTTCGCTCGGCGCTAATCATTGCTCTAGACTGCCCTTTAAGTAAACAAAGTGTTTGCCCGGGTTCACTTATTCCGCCCTCTCCAATTTGCCACTCAATTGCAATATTAGGGTCAAGCTCATAGAAACAAAGTGCTGCATAATCAATGCCAGATATCACAGCTTTCTCACGACAAATAATTTTAGCTGACACAGGCTTGTCGTCAAGTAAACTCGATGAAATATCCCCTGTGCCAATATCCTCGGACAAAGCACTCAATACAATTTGGCGAATCAACTTACTCATCAATAAACGCCAAAATAGCCTTGGCTGACTTTTCAGCTGCACCTTGATTAAGCAGAGTGTGAATCGAACTTAATTCAGCCACTAACTGGGTATTATCATCCTTCAGTATGCGCAAGGCAGAGCTTGCGATATTATCAGCATTTGCTTGGTCCTGTAGCAGTTCTGGTACCGCTTCTTTTCCCAATATAACATTTGGTAGAGAGACATAGTCGGTTTTCAATAAACGCTTAGCAATTTGATAACTAATGGCTGAGAGTTTGTAAACCACAACCATCGGCACGCCTAACATCGCAACCTCAAGTGTTGCTGTACCAGAGGCAACAATAACCAAGTCCGATTTTGAAATATCCTGATGTGCATCACCGATGCTAATTTCAACATCCAATCCTACAAGTTGAGCTTCTACCCATGATTCTAAATTTGCATTTGCTAACGCCAATGAAAAACTGATGGCCTCATCCTGATTTTTCATCAACCTCAAGGCACCTAACATTTCAGGCAATAAGGATTTAATTTCTGCCTCTCGAGAGCCAGGCATCAAAAGTACTTTTTTACCCTGTTGGTGATTCATTCGCGGCGACAAAGTTTCTGCTAAAGGGTGACCAACAAAAAGTGCGTCTTGGCCATTTTCTTTATAAAAATCCACTTCAAAAGGAAACATACACAGTATTAAATCTGTCGATTTTTTGATTTTATTAATTCGACCTGAGCGCCATGCCCAAACTGAGGGGCTAACAAAATGCACAGTTTTAATGCCTCGGGCTTTTAACTGTCGCTCAATCTTAAAATTAAAATCAGGCGCATCAACACCAATAAACACAGCAGGTTTTTTCTCACAGAAGTGAGATACCATGGCCTTTCTTAGGCGCAATAGTGAAGGAAGTTTTTTCAGAACTTCACTAAATCCCATCACATTAACTTGATTAAGATGCCAAAGTACTAGGCATCCGGCAGTGGCCATTTTGTCGCCAGCCATGCCTTCTATATTGCATTTTGGGTTTAACTCAAGTAAAGATTTAACCAGTGCAGAGGCGACTAAATCGCCTGAAGTCTCTGCCGCACTGATTGCAATGTTCATTTCCTGGGAAGTGATATGACCGGTTCTTCGTCAAAAGGGCGATAAATCACCAACACGCCGCCAATCACTTGGACAATAGCTGCTTCTGAAAAAGCAACAATTTTTTCAATAATTTGTTGTTTTTCTTCACGATTCTCAGCACGTACTTTAATCTTTAAAAGCTCGTGAATTAGCATGCTAGATTTTAGCTCTGCAAGAACAGCATCACTAAGACCGTGCTGCCCGACCATTACCACGGGCTTTAGATCGTGTGCAAGGCTACGTAAATATTTCTTTTGATTGTTCGTTAGTTTCATAGTTTTTATTATTAATCATCCAATGTATATTCATTCTCAAATAAAGATGTAATGCTTTCACGCTTGCGCACCAAAGTGTGCGTTTCGCCTGATACCATTACTTCTGCAACTCTTGGTCGGGTATTGTAATTTGAGCTCATGCTGAAACCATAGGCCCCTGCAGACATTAAAGCAACATAATCACCTTGTGTCAAAGTAAGCTTTCGGTTCTTAGCTAAGAAATCACCCGTTTCACATACTGGGCCAACCAAATCCCAAGCATCTGTAACACCGTTTGGATTTTGTTCAACAACAACAGCCTTATGATAAGCACTATAAAGCGCAGGACGAAGTAAATCGTTCATTGCACCATCAATAATAGCAAATGATTTTTCCTCACTTTGCTTTAAGTACTCAACTTTTGTTACAAAAATACCAGCATTGCCAACAATGGCCCTGCCTGGCTCTAGTAATACTTCCAGATCACCAACTTTTGCAAGCGCCTCTTGAACGTAAGATGCAATATCAATTGTTTGCTCGTCATCGTAAGTAATACCAACACCGCCACCCAAATCTAAGTGCTTGATATCGACACCCTCCGAACTTAATTCAGAAATTAACACCAGCAACTTATCAAGAGCATCAATAAATGGCAAAACCTCTGTGATTTGCGAGCCAATATGACAATCCATACCACAGACATTAAGCGATTTTGATTGTTGAGCTTTGTGATACAAAGCCTTTGATGCTTCAATATCAACCCCAAATTTGTTCTCTTTTAAACCTGTCGAAATATAAGGGTGTGTTTTTGCATCTACATCGGGATTCACCCGAATCGAGATAGGTGCCTGAACACCCAACTCTCTCGCAATCGATTCAATCCTATCCAGTTCACCCTCAGATTCTACATTAAAACAATAAATACCAATTTCCAGAGCTTGCTGTATTTCAAAACCTGTTTTTGCCACACCTGAAAAAACGCATTTTTCAGGATTGCCTCCAGCGGCAATAACGCGCTGAAGCTCACCAATGGAAACAATATCAAAGCCGGAGCCCATTTTAGCCAGAACACTCAGAACAGCTAGATTGGAGTTGGCTTTTACTGCGTAGCATATTAAATGAGGATGCTGCCCAAAAGCTTGGTCGAATTCAAGCCAGTTGGCCTCTATTTCCGCTCTAGAGTAGATGTATAGTGGTGAGTCGTACGTTGTCATAAGATCTGTTACAGGAACAGACTCAGCATGCAAGATGTTGTTTTGAAAAGAAAATGTGCTCAACGGATTTTGCTTAGGCAGCGCTAGATGTTAATACTGAACTATCTTGAGTCTCTGTTACAGGCGTTAAATCGCCCATTCTTCCACAAGCGCTCAGAGCGATTACAAATGATACAATCATTGTCACTTTCAGTATTTTTTTCATGCCACTTACCGATTTTGCTTTAATAGCGCTATTTTACACAAAGGCTTTCAACTGTTTAACAAACAAATCTCTTGAGATATTCATTGCACCCAGACTTCTCAAATGTTCATTTTCTACCTGACAATCAATCAATTTATAAGCGCCACTCTGCAACAAACCAGAAAAGGCTATTTTTGAAGCATTATTTGCTAAAGAAAACATCGATTCGCCAAAAAAAACCTCGCCAAGTGCAACACCATAAAGACCACCCACCAACTCACCCTTCTCATACACTTCATAGGAATGCGCATAGCCTTTGTGATGAAGAACGCAGTAAGCGTTGACCATAGAATCATCAATCCAAGTGCCGCTCTGATTTGTCCTGACTACATTTCGACAGAGGTTGATAACCTGATCAAAATTTGTATTCTTCCTTACTTCGAACCGCCCTGATCGTATCACTTTGAGCATACTTTTAGACGAATGAAAGCTTTCAGGTGTTATCACCATTCTTGGGTCTGGTGAATACCAAAGTATTGGCTCGCCCTCGCTGTACCATGGGAAAATTCCCTTGCTATAAGCATCCAATAGGCGCTCTGTCGACAACTCACCACCAATAGCAATCAAGCCGTTCGGATCTTTTAAGGCAAGATCAATCTCAGGAAAAGGGGTGTTTGGTTGATCAAGCCAAAATTCACTCGGTATTTGCAGCACAGCTAACGACTCTGAATTATATCTCTCGCCATATAAAGCGCTAATATGCTGCGTGCTTCCGTCAAATCTTCATGATACGTAAGTTGCTCAAGGTCTGAAAGTTTGTGTGGCACTATTTCAAGCGGTTCGGGCTCATCACCTTCTTCCCAGTGCTCGTATAGATCTTCCGCCAAAACGATGTGCGTCGTATTGGCTTGATAACCCGGTGCCAAAGTAATAGTTTTGAGGAATGTTAGTTTATTGGCGCCATAGCCAATTTCTTCTTTGAGTTCACGCCCAGCAGCTTCAATTGGTGTTTCTCCGGCATCAATTTTACCTTTGGTTAGGCCAAGTTCGTAGCGTTCCGTTCCACCTGAGAACTCATAAATCATCAATACTGTATCGTCATCCAACATCGGTATGACTAAAACCGCCCCCCTGCCTTTAGGGTTTAGGCGCTCATAAGTGCGTGTTTCACCATTCGAAAACTCAATATCCATTGACTCCACGCGGAAAATATTGCTTTTCGCGACGGTATGGACATTGCTAACTTTCGGGTTTTTTCTCATTATGCCTCTAGAGCAACATCGGTTTTGGCTGCGAAGACAAAATCACTCTCGGTCAGTCCATCAATCTTGTGCGTCCAAATAGTGACTTTAACCTTGCCCCAAGCGAGAAAAATATCTGGGTGGTGGTTTTGTTCTTCAGCCAGCTCACCCACTGCATTTGTAAAATCGAGTGCTTTTCTAAAGTTGCTAAATTTAAATGTTTTTTCAAGATGGTGTTCATCAACCACATCCCAGTCATTACCAAGTTCTGTGTGCAGACTGGTAAGCGCTTCGCCCACAAGTTTAGGCACCCCGCCGCTACAAGCAATGCATTCTTTTTCAGATAACTTACTCATTGAAATTCTCCGTTTTAAATACTGTTATTATTGGGAAACTAATTTCAAACAATTGTACTAAGTGACATATACAACGCGCCCGAAACCACATACAAAGGAATAATAATCATCAATGCGTTAGATCCTTTCGCATAAGCCTTAAAACACATAGCAAGGTAGAGACCCTGAATGACAGGCATTGCCAGTCCGACATAAGACAAATCGGTGATGACTAGATAGAAAACCAAGAAATTCATAAAAATTCCCAGCCAAAATAAAGCATGCTCCCAAGTGGCATACTGTTCCTTAATGCTTTGAATAGCGTTGGTACTTGCAGACATTTTTTCTCCAAAAATAATGATAGACTCTAAACAGTGGCAACCTAGTATAGTTGCCTTTTACAAGCCTAGTATTTTACTCAGCTTCAAATATAAAAGCCCACAATCACCAAAAAAGATTAAAGCCAATACCAATTAATACCAAACCAACACTGCGCTCTAGCCATTGCGCAAGCGTTGAGTTGTCTCGCATAAATTGAGTTAATCTTTCGCCAACCGACACCAAGCCAATTTGAATGATCAGAGCATTTGTTATGACCACTAATCCTAAAAAAATGAACTGCCAAAAATAATTCCCTGCACCTTTATCAATAAATTGCGGAATGAAAGCGAGAAAGAAAAGTGCAGTTTTTGGGTTTAACAAATCCACCAAAACGGCTTGATAATATATTCGCCAAGCTGAATCTTGCTTTAAAACTTTGTTTGAATTTGATGGCGACCCATCTTTCATCTTCAGTGTAGTGGCAATTGTTGCAAAGCCCAAGTAGATCAAATAAAATGCACCCGCCCACTTAATAACAATAAACGCTGTAGGTGAGGTTGTAAGAATAGCCGATAAGCCCAAACCTGCCAAACTTGCGTGCACCATTGCACCATTGCAAACGCCAACAGAGGAAAGTAGACCGGCTCTTCGACCCTGAGCGATCGTTTTTGACATGATGTACATCGTATCGGGCCCGGGAGCGATGTTTAGAATGGTACAAGCGGTTATAAAGAACCACCACTGTTCAGCAGACATAATTAGTTAGCGATATTGGCAGCAGTCACTTATTAAGTTCGTTGTATGTCATCAATGAAGAAGTGTCGCTATATGTGTGACCTTGATCCATTAGGTTGACGTAGCGATTGTAAACCTCTTGAGTGAAGTCCAGTTTAGACTTGTTGTCTTTTGCACGATCAAGGCAATAACCTAAATCCTTCACCATCCACTTGATGGCAAAACCAAAATCAAACTCTCTTTTATGCATCGTGCTTGCTCGATTGTCCATTTGCCAAGATTGTGCTGCGCCACCTGAGATAGCTGACAGCAAACTGTCCATATTAATGCCTTCTGACTCGGCAAACAATAAGCCCTCAGATAGACCTTGTAGCACTCCAGCAATACAAATCTGATTGACCATTTTGGCCAGTTGACCGCAGCCCACATCACCCATGTAGCTAATATTTTTAGAATAAGATTCTATTAACGTTGTAGCGCACTCCAATGCCCCCTTATTGCCGCCGGCCATGACACTCAAAACGCCATTGACCGCGCCCGCTTCACCACCACTAACTGGTGCATCGATAAAACAAATATTTTTCTCATTTAGAGTTTCACTCAAATGTTTTGCCAATTTAAACGATGTTGTTGTATGATCAACAAATATTGCGCCTTCTTTTAAATGAGGGTACAGACCGTTTTCAGAAAAGAAAATCTCCATCATATCCTCATCTCTTCCGGCACAAGTAATTATTACATCAGCGCCAGAAGCTGCCTCTTTAAGCGTTTTTGCCATCTTGCCCTCAAAATTAACCAACCATTTTTCTGCTTTCTCGCTGGTTCGGTTGTAAACTTTAACATTGGCCAATCCAGAATTAGCTAAATGTCCAGCCATGTGATAACCCATAGTGCCCAGACCAATAAAAGTAACGTTTCTTTTTGTGTTCATAACAAGCCCTTAATTGTATTTGTGCAAATTATACGACGATGTTCATCAGCATCAAGCTAAATACAATAAACTATTTGCTATCTATCATTTAAACCTTACCTAAAAAAAAATTAGGAAATTTTCAATATGAGCTTAATTTGAATAAAAATTGGTATTTTTTGGCATAAATTGGTTGTTTTTTGATGTTTTTTATACTTTTTTTAACATTTTTTAACATTTTTTAACATTTTTTAACATTTTTTAACAAAATTTATGAAAAAACCAGATTATTGGCAAGAATCACTCGATTATTTATGCCAAAAAGACAAAAATATGGCAGAAATTATCAATAAACATAATAATGATGTTTTCAGTACAGAAAAAAGTGCATTGGAATCTTTATTGGGCTCCATTGTCTCGCAGCAAATATCGGTCAAAGCTGCATCTAGTATTTGGAGCAGAATTATTGATCTCGTTGGTAAAATAACAACATCAAACGTACTTGCAATTGGCGCTAAGAAACTTAAGTCATGCGGGCTTTCCAATCAAAAATCTCAATACTTTATTAATATAGCCGAACACTTTCATACTCATGCAATTAACAATGAAACCTATTGGCATAATCGTGATTACGCTGAAATACAAGATGAATTAATCCAAATTAAGGGTGTTGGCCCTTGGACTATAGAAATGTTTGGTATGTTCTACTTACAAGAAAAAGATATTTTCCCACTGAAGGATGTTGGCATTATCAGAGCGATTAACCAACTCTATTCAAACAACAAAGATGCTCTGGAAATGAGTGAAATTATAGAAATCTCAAATCAATGGAAGCCTTATCGGTCGATTGCCGCTTTGTTCTTGTGGCGCTCAATCGATAATTGACTGACACCTTGTTCACTATGCACCGCCAACAACTTTAGAAACAACCGAACAAATTAGTTTAACAATTTTCCTAGATCAAGGCGTAAGGTATTCGAGAAATAGGAGCTTATAAAATATAAATGATTATTTTAAGAATGCCTTCAACAAAGACATGTAGTGCTATAACTCGTGGTAAATAAGTTTAAATTTAACCTTGATCGAGGCGTAAGAGGCTCAAAAAAACAGGCGCTTATATTTAATAAGTGACTGTTATTGAGAGGCTCGACAACAAAGATATTGGCTAAATTTAGCTTATTTTAGGGCTGCAACTATCTTATCACCCATCTCTTCAGTGCCGATAACAATATCACCTTCGCCAGCAATATCACCCGTGCGATAACCTTGATCGAGTACAGCGTTAACTGCGGTCTCGATTTTGTCAGCTAAGACGTTTTGGTTAAGTGAGTAGCGCAACATCATTGCAACTGACAGAATTGTTGCCAATGGATTAGCGATATCTTTTCCAGCAATATCCGGGGCAGAGCCATGGATTGGCTCGTACATGCCAAAATTGTCTTTATTGAGAGATGCAGAAGGTAGCATACCAATCGAGCCAGTCAGCATGGCAGCGCAATCTGAAAGCACGTCGCCGAATAAGTTGCTTGTTACCATAACGTCAAATTGTTTCGGTGCTTTGACCAATTGCATTGCGGCATTGTCAACGTAGATGTGAGAAAGCTCTACATCGGGATAATCTTTGGCAACTTCTTCCATCACTTCACGCCATAACTCGCACACCTCTAAGACGTTGGCTTTGTCAACTGAACAAACGCGTTTGTCTCTTTTTTGTGCAATTTGGAATGCTGAATGGCCAATACGTGCAATTTCAGATTCGTAATACGTTGCCGAATTCACACCGAAACGCTGGCCATCTTTAATTTTAATTCCTCGAGGTTCGCCAAAATATATACCGCCAACTAATTCACGAACAATCATTAAATCCAAACCTGAGACAATCTCCTCTTTAAGAGATGAGGCTGCCGCCAATTGTGGATAAAGAATCGCAGGCCGTAGATTGGAAAATAAATCCATTTCCGACCTAAGACCAAGTAAACCACGCTCAGGGCGAAGGGATCTTTCTAATGACTCCCACTGGTAGCCACCAACTGCGCCGAGTAAGATGGAGTCACATTCTTTAGCTGCTTTTAAGGTTTGGTCTGGAAGAGGCGAGCCAGTTTCGTCATAAGCACTACCACCAATTAAGCCGTGAATAAGATTCATCCCCAAATCATGATTGGCATTCAGCGAATCAATCACTTTTAATGCTTGCGCAACTATTTCTTTACCGATGCCATCACCTGGCAGAACTAATATGTTTGACATGACTTAACCTTGAATTAATAACTGTGTGTACATTTTACTTTTTACTAGGAGAGTTTTACGAGAATTGTGTTTTCGTTTGTTTTTAACAAAGCCATAAAAAAGATAACGCGCTATATTTCGACCATTTCGAACTGCTCTTTACTAGCCCCGCAATCAGGACAAACCCAATCCTCAGGCACATCTTCCCATCGCGTGCCCGGTGCAAGACCTTCTTTTGGAGCGCCTTTAGCCTCGTCGTAAGTCCAGCCGCAAATAATACATTCGTATGTTTTCATTGTTGTCCTCTAAAAACAAAAAAAGGGAGTTAAGACTCCCTTTTATATTAGTTTGACAGCCTTTATAGGTTGTCAGCGTTTTTTGCAAGATACTCAGCAACACCATCCGGTGTGTCTTTCATACCTTCATCACCTTTATTCCAACCTGCCGGACATACTTCACCGTGGCTCGTGTGGAACTCAAGTGCGTCAACCATACGTAACATTTCGTCAACGTTTCTACCTAAAGGTAGGTCGTTCACTACTTGATGACGTACATCGAAATTCTCGTCGATCAAGAAAGATGCTCTAAGAGCAATGCCATCTGGATGAACAACACCGTACGCTTCCATAATTGCATGATCCATATCAGCGACTAATGGGAAATCAATCGGGCCAATACCGCCATCGTTGATTGCTGTGTTACGCCATGCATTATGCGTAAATCTTGAATCGATTGAAACACCAACCAACTCAACACCACGCTCTGCAAATGCAGCAACACGGTGATGGTGTGCCAAAATTTCTGATGGACAGACAAATGTAAAGTCTAGTGGGTAGAAAAATAATACGATCTTCTTGCCTTTAAGGCTGGACAGTTGAAAGTCTTCTACGATTGATCCGTTAGCTAAAACAGCAGTTGCTGTAAAGTCCGGTGCTTGTTGTGTTACTAATACGCTCATGGTTTGCTTCTGAAATTAATGTGAAAAACCCGATAATTATACAATTATTTGACTTAATTATAAGCGCTAAAAACCCTTATAAATTGAATGCTTTAGCCCCTTTAGCGCTCGACTTATTAATATTTAAGACAAACCTGTATAAAATGTCATAAACCTCAGTAACAAGTGTTTACTTAATGCTCAAGATTTACAACACTCTAACCAATCAAAAAGAAACTTTTCAGCCGATTAATCCCGAGAATATTGGGATCTACGTTTGCGGTATGACGGTATACGATTATTGCCATATGGGCCATGCGCGTTTTCTGGTAGCGTTTGATGTAATTACCAGGCACTTACGGCGTAATTTCCCACAGGTTAAATACGTTAGAAATATCACCGATATTGATGATAAGATCATCAATCGCGCGATTGAAAACAACGAGGATATTTCTACCCTCACACAGCGTTTTATTGATGCCATGCACGAAGATGAGCGAGCGCTCGGTGTACTTGAGCCCGATGTCGAGCCGAGAGCAACTGAATCGATCGATCAAATGTTTTATATGATTAAAGCCCTTATCAACAAAGGCATTGCGTATCAAGGTAAAAACGGAGACGTTTATTACTCAGTAAGAAATTTTGAGAATTACGGCAAACTTTCTGGCAAAAACTTGGATGACTTAGTGGCTGGCTCTCGTGTTGATATCGAGAGCGACAAAAACGATCCCTTGGATTTTGTTTTGTGGAAGATGGCCAAGCCAGATGAGCCAAAATGGCAATCGCCTTGGGGTGATGGTCGCCCAGGCTGGCATATTGAATGCTCAGCGATGGCAACGCATCATTTGGGCAATCACTTTGATCTCCATGGTGGCGGAGTGGATTTAACATTTCCACATCATGAAAATGAAATTGCACAATCAGAAGGTGCAAATGACTGTACTTTTGTCAATACTTGGATGCATGTCGGCTTCCTTAAAATTAATGATGAAAAAATGAGTAAATCACTCAATAATTTTTTCACCATTCGTGGTGTGTTAGAAAAATATGACGGCGAATCGCTGCGTTACTTTATTATGAGCAGTCACTACCGCTCACCGCTGAACTTCAGTGACGAAAATCTCTCGAATGCCAACACAGCACTGACGCGCCTTTACACAGCTGTGCGCGGTTTAAACGCAAGTAATCCAGCGATGACACAAGTAGCAATGCGCTTTGATTATGAAAGCCGCTTTAACGCAGCACTGAACGATGACTTTAATACCCCAATTGCTCTGAGCATTCTTTTCGAAATTGCGAAACACATTAACACGGAGCGCAAAAAAGACTTGGATCAAGCAGGCGCACTAGCACAACTCTTACGAAAACTCGGCGGCTATATCGGCATTATTGAAGGCGATGCAGAGACATTTCTTAAGCAAGGGGTTTTACTTTCTGATAGTGCAATTGACGATAAAATTCGCCAGAGAAATGCTGCAAGAACCGCTAAAGACTTCGCCATGTCAGATCAAATTCGAGATGAACTAATGGCGCTTGATATTATTCTCGAGGATGGCTCTAATGGCACAACTTGGCGAAGAAAATAAACCAGCAGTAATCATCAATTGGGATGAAATTGATACAATTTTGCTAGACTTAGACGGCACACTGCTTGATCTTAATTTTGATTTGCACTTTTGGCTGGAGTATCTACCCTTGGTCTATGCCGAAAAGCACAATATCAGCCACCAAGAGGCTAAGGATATCGTTATGCCAATGCTCAACGCTGAGACGGGCAAGCTAACTTGGTATTGTTTGGATTATTGGCAAGATAAATTCGATTTGGACATTGTTCAACTAAAGCAAAATGTATCTCATTTAATTCAAGTACTGCCTCACGTTGAAGAGTTTCTTAAACAGGCCAAAATCAACAATAAAAAGGTTGTTTTAGCCACCAATGCTCACCGAAAAACCATCAATCTAAAAATGTCAATAGCCCCCTTGGAGGAATATTTTGACAGCATTATTTCCTCACACGATTACGGCTTTGCCAAACAAGAGCAAGGTTTTTGGTCACAACTTGTAGAAGAGCTCAATCTGAACAAAGAGCGTACAATTTTCTTTGACGATTCTTTAGATGTTTTGCAATCTGCTAGGCAATCTGAGATAAAACATATTATTGCCATTAGCAAGCCGAGCTCTCAAAAAAAATCTAAAACCTTGCCCGGCTTTGTCAATATTGTGGATTTTTCTGAAGTTTTACCAATTGGCATTAATTAAGCCACTTGAAATTTAGATAAAAATAACTCAAACCAACTATAAAATAATTTAACGATATTTTATGGCAAACTGCTATACTCTCTTGCAGTTAGAGAGGGCTTAATTTCTTATTGTCGGGACCGTAAAATCCACCTCAATCAAAAAATAGAATAACTCAATATGAAAAACGCTTTTTATGCACAATCAGGCGGTGTCACCGCAGTTATTAACGCAACCGCATGTGGCGTGATTGAAACAGCTCGCAAACACTCAGACAAAATCGGTACCGTTTATGCAGGCGAAAATGGCATTATTGGTGCATTAACCGAGAACTTAATTGACACTTCTCTTGAGTCTGATACAAACATCTCAGCACTGAAGCATACGCCGTCGGGTAGTTTTGGATCGTGTCGTTACAAAATGAAGTCTTTAGAAACCAATAAAGCGGAGTATGAACGCCTGATCGAGGTCTTCAAAGCCCACAATATTGGTTATTTTTTCTACAATGGTGGTGGTGACTCAGCAGATACCTGCCTAAAAGTATCGCAATTATCTGAGAGCATGGGTTATCCAATCCAAGCGATTCACATACCAAAAACGGTGGATAACGACTTACCAGTAACAGACAACTGCCCAGGTTTTGGTTCAGTTGCTAAATACATTGCCGTATCAACGATGGAAGCCAGCTTTGATGTGGCCTCAATGTGTGCCACATCCACCAAAATCTTTGTGCTCGAGGTAATGGGCAGACACGCAGGATGGATTGCTGCAGCTGGTGGCATGGTTGACAGCTCTATTCCTGTTGTCATTCTCTTCCCAGAAGTGGAGTTTGACGAAAAAGCATTCTTGGCAAAAGTTGATGGCAACGTCAAACAATTTGGCTACTGCACCATTGTTGTGTCAGAAGGCGCCAAATGGCCAGATGGCAGTTTTCTAGCCGAACAAGGTACTCGTGATGACTTTGGCCACGCTCAACTCGGTGGCGCTGCGCCCGTTGTCGCCAACCTCACTAAAAATGCACTGGGGCACAAGTACCATTGGGCAGTTGCTGATTATCTTCAACGTTCAGCACGTCACTTAGCATCCAATTCTGATGTTGAACACGCTTATGCACTCGGTGAAGCCGCGGTTAATATGGCACTGGAAGGTAAAAACTCTGTTATGCCAGCCATTATTCGCACATCAAACAACCCGTACACTTGGGAAATTGGCATGGGTGAATTGAAAGACATCGCTAATGTCGAAAAAATGATGCCTGATGACTACATTTCTGAAGACGGTTTCTCGATCACTGATAAATGCCGTGAATATTTAGCACCACTTATTGAAGGCGAGAACTATCCACCATACAAAAACGGCTTGCCAGATTATGTTGTATTAACAAAAACAAAAGTCGCCAAAAAACTACCAATATTTGAAATTTAAGGTTTAACATAACTATCACCATGAACATAATCCTATTAGGGCCACCAGGCGCCGGCAAAGGCACTCAAGCTGCTAACATTTGTGAGAAATTTAGTATTCCTCAGATCTCAACCGGCGATATGTTGCGCGCCGCAGTTAAGGCTGGGACGCCACTCGGTATTGCTGCAAAGCAAGTCATGGATCATGGCGGCTTAATATCAGACGATATTATCATCGGACTGGTTAAAGAGCGTATTCAAGAATCTGATTGTGAGAATGGCTACCTACTGGATGGCTTTCCTCGTACCATCGGTCAGGCAGATGCGCTAAAAGCAGAGGGTGTCGCCATTGACCACGTAATTGAGATTCAAGTTCCCGATGAAGATATTGTTGCGAGAATGTCCGGCAGACGCGTGCATTTAGTTTCGGGTAGAACATACCACGTTCTTTTCAATCCACCAAGAGTCAAAGGCAAAGATGACCAAACAGGTGAGCCATTAATTCAAAGGGCTGACGACCTCGAAGGAATTGTCAGAGATCGTTTAGGCGTATATCACGATCAAACTCAGCCTTTGGTTAACTACTACAGCGACGACGCACTTAAAAGTTCAAGTGGATTAAAGTTTTCTGTTGTGAGTGGTGTTGGCGCTTTATATGAAGTTAAGCTTAGGATTTCTGTGGCTCTCGATAGTTAGCAATACAAACTAATTGCGGATATCAAACCCTTGAAATGTACCGGAAGCCTTTCTGCTTTCAATAATGACCCGATCTACTTTGGCAAACTTTGGTCCCGTGTGCAACCAGAGTATAAATTGATCTAGATTTTTCTCATCGCCTTGCGCCTCAACGCTTACATCCCCTTCTTTGGTATTTTTTACCCAACCTGTTATACCTAGTTTGAGTGCTTCAGTTTGCGCTGAAGATCGAAAGAATACACCCTGAACTTTGCCAAGAATTCTCGCCTTAATCGAAAAACTCATAAGCTACATTTTGATTATAAACTTGACTCGCTTTGTGCCGTCTTCTGACCCTTTGACGAGCACCTTGTCATTATCAATATCGTAATCCAACGTTTCCCCGCTAAATGAGTCAAAACCTTGCATCAAATAAGCATCGCCAACCAGATGAATCATTCCTTTTTTCACATCATAAGTGATTAGAGTGGCCGAAGCTTCGATAGCACGCGTTCGATTCGTTTGACTTTGGCTATACCTCGCTGGCTTTTCCACGGTGCCCTTGGCGATCATACTGACAACCCCATCGTCGCTGGTTTGTACTTGAATCATCTCTGCCATCAAAACAAGCGACCCCTGTTTTACGACGGCATTACCCGTAAACTCATTAAGTCCAGTGCTCTCATTAACGACAACAGTTTGTGCCTCAATCTCAATCGGTTGATCGGCATCTTCTGGCAATGCAAAAGCAAGTGCAGATAAGCCAACTAAAATCAGTGTAATAATTTTATTCATAAATTCCTGTTACGCCGCCCGCCAGTTCAATGATTTGTGTTTTTGCATCATAATATAAGCTTTTCGAAATGATGCTAACCTCTTTTGATTGATAATGAGTTCGGTAGTCTGACTTGTAAATTTCACCCCCGTTTGATTGGTCAACAATAAGATCATGGCTAACTATTTTACTCCCTGAATTTTGCAAAACTTCCACTTTCCCCAATAACTGTAGGTAGTTCTTATTCATGTTTAAATCCATGCCTTCATCTGCGTTGATAGTACTCGATTCTGATAGATAAACTGTGGGCTCGCTTGTGTAATAATGTTTTTGACCATCGGATTGGTCAACATATAAATTGCTGGTTTTAATCTCTGCGCCAGAATCTTGATCGAGACGGACATTACCCTTGAGCTCCATTGTATCATCGTCAGCGGTCATCAGCATTCCCTGTGCATAAACCTTAGATCCCTCGCCTAGATAAACAACATCCCTGTCACTTTTAATTTGTTTCATTTTTTCACGAACAATTAGCGATTCAGTGTTTATCTCATGCGCCACTCCATTCTTGCTCTGAATGCTGACTTCACCATTAAAAAACACTTCCCCTGAGCGCAAAAAGTTAGCACGATTCGAGGACAAAGTAAAACCTTCGTTACCGTGCTCATCGTATGTCGTCACTTTAATATTGATTAGAAGAATGGGCGCGTTTTCAAAATTATAGTAGGTCTCAGCTTCAATATAATGTGACAATAATTGATCTTCGGTGTACTCCTCTAGGGCAAAATTATCAATTTTTTCAAGATACGGCGCCACCTTAATTTGTTCTTGTGTGGGCTCATTTTCACTGCTGTCCTGGGTAACAACATCGACAGTGAAGAAAGCATCTTGATTCATCCACAGTGCAATAACAGCGATTATAATAAAAGTCGCAAACGATTTCATTTTTCGGGATTGAAAAAGAGCCATTATGTTAAATCAACAAATACAAGGGTTATACGCAATCACGCCGAATAAAAAAATAGATATCGCAATGATTGAAGGTGTGATATCCAAGCATAAAGTTACTACTCTCCAATACCGCCACAAAACTGATAACGAACAACTGAAATATTTTGAAGCGGCGCAGTTGCGCGAACTTTGCTCCACACATAATACTTTATTTATAGTCAATGATGATATTAACCTCTGTCAAAAAGTTGACGCTGACGGCGTTCATCTTGGTAAAACTGATTCATCTATTAAAACAGCCAGGGCACAATTAGGGGAAAAAACCATTATCGGTGTTTCTTGCTACAATAAGCTCGATTTAGCCATCACAGCACAGAACGAAGGCGCAAGCTATGTTGCCTTTGGAGCGCTGTTCAAATCCAAAACAAAGGTTAATGCAAAGCACTGTCCTTTGTCGGTTGTGCAACAAGCAGCCGAAATAATAACCATACCAATTGTTGGAATTGGCGGCATCACTTTTGCTAATCAACAACATGCTTTTGATGCAGGCTGTAATGCAGTGGCAATGATTGATGAACTCTATGATTAGATAAAAATTTGGTATGATGGCTGATATTAACATTGACGGAAATGATTAAAATGAACGGATACCCTGTCAGCTTAACCATTGATTATTCAGAAACATCGAATAAATCAACGTCAATTATTCGCTTGATTCTAGCCATTCCGGCGTTGATATTACTGAGCTTACTTTCCTCGGTTGGAGCTTTATTCTTCCCTGTGTTATTACTTATTCTATTTAAGCAAAAATATCCGAGATGGTGGTTTGATTGGAATATAGAGCTTGCAAAATTCTCGCTTC